>NZ_JARAVO010000065.1:0-39376 GCF_033792805.1 Streptomyces sp. PA03-1a | reverse complement strand
CCCCGCAGCCGACCCAGCCCGTCGAGGACGCCCGATGACCGCCCCCGTCCACCCGGCTCCGCAGTTCTCCTCCACCGTCCCGGTGCAGAGGACCCACCTCGGCCACGCGCTGAAGTCCGAGTGGACCAAGATCCGTACGGTGCGCTCCACGCTGTGGACGCTCGGCGTCATGCTGCTGCTGATCCTCGGCATCAACCTGCTCGTCGTCGGCCTGGGCTCGACCGAGAACGTCTCCGACCCGGTGCTCGGCTTCGGCCTGTTCGGGGTGCTCCTCGGCCAGCTCTGCGTCATGACGCTCGGCGTGCTGGTGATCAGTTCCGAGTACGGCACGGGCATGATCCGCACGACCCTCACCGCGTGCCCGCAGCGCGGCCGGGTGCTCACCGCGAAGGCGATCGTCTTCTTCGCGCTCACCTTCACCGTCACCACCGTGGCCTGCGCGCTCACCGCGCTGATGAACTACGCCACCTTCGGCGGCAGGTCCGTGGGCGACGACACCTACGTGGGCGCTCGGCTCGTCATCGAGGACGGCCTCACCACCGCGAGCGGCACCCAGTGGCTGGGCGCCACCGTCGGCGTCGGCCTGTACGTGGCGCTGCTCGGGCTGCTCTCGCTGGCCGTGGGCGCGCTGCTGCGGCACTCCGCGGGCGCGATCACCACGATGATGGGCGTGGTCCTGCTGCCGCTGATCATCGCGATCTTCATGCAGTCGGACAGCCTCCGCAAGGTGCAGGAGAAGCTGATCGAGTACTCCTCCCCCAACGCCATCGCGTCGCTCTACCAGATGCCGATGCTGGAGAACGGCGACGCCGACGGCGTGCGCCAGTTGATCGGGCTCGCGATCATCACGGCCGTCGCCCTGGGCGCGGCCTACGCGGCGCTCGCCAAGCGCGACGTCTGACCCGGGACACCGGGCTTCCGCTCCACGGTCAGTACCGGGGGGCGTTCCGGGACCGCTGGAGCCGTGCGCTCCGGCGGTCCCTGGCGTTCCAGCAGGCGGTGTGCCAGTGGCGCCGGTCCTCCACGCCGCCGTGCTCCGGCCAGGCCACCAGGTGCCCGACGCCCGGCGGGATCTCCTGGTCGCAACCGGGGCAGCGGTAGTGCTTGCCAGCCGGACTCCCGCTCAGCTGGCGGACGGTCCACTGCTCGCCCTGCCAGCTCTCCACACGCTCCGGGCCCCTGGCCGGTCCGGCCTCGGGACGCTCCTCGGCTCTGCCGGCGGCGCCTCGGGGGCGGTTTCGGCGCGGGGACACGGGCACACACCTCATGCGGTTCGGGGGACTCGGGGCCGCCAACCAGCGTACGCGTAGCGCGGACCGTGCCGGGTACCCGGTCGGGGAACCCCCCATTCCGGCCATCGCCGCGAAAATCATGAAATCGCGGTGCGCGGACCGTGCCTTTGGCACGTGTCAGGCGTTAGTGCCAGTAGGGGAGCCGTGTCGGCCACCGAGGAAGGTGTGAAGCACGATGCGTGTCGGTACTTTCGTCCTCGCCGCCCAGTTCCCGGGGCAGGGACCGGGGGAGGCGCTGCACCGCGCGGTGCGGTCCGCAGAGGCGGCGGAGCGGGCCGGGCTGGACTCCGTATGGCTGGCGGAGCACCACTTCGTGCCGTACGGCGTGTGCCCGTCGGCTGTGACGCTCGCCGCGCTGCTGCTGGGCAGGACGCGCCGGATCGGGATCGGTACGGCCGTGAGCGTCCTGCCGACCGCGCACCCCGTGGCGCTCGGCGAGCAGGCGGCGCTGCTGCACATCGCCTCGGGCGGCCGCTTCACGCTGGGCGTGGGCCGCGGCGGCCCCTGGGTGGACCTGGAGGTCTTCGGCGCCGGACTCGCCGCCTTCGAGAAGGGTTTCCCCGAGTCGCTGGACCTGCTGCTGCGCTGGCTCCGTGAGCCGCGCGTGGGGGCCTCGGGTGAACGATTCGCCTTCCGCGAGGTCGACGTCGTGCCGCGGGCGGACGAGTTCGAGGAGCCCAGCGGGCCGCCGGTCGTCGTCGCCTGCACCTCGCCGGGCAGCGTCCGGCTCGCGGCACGCAGGGGTCTGCCGATGCTGCTCGGCATGCACTGCGGCGACGAGGACAAAGCTGCCATGGTCGCAATGTGGCAGGCCGAGGCGCGCGATGCGGGGCTTTCACCCGAAATGGTGGCCACGGCGGAACATGTCTCCGCGGGCGTCGTACAGATCGCGGACCGCCGTGCGGACGCCGTGGAGACCCTCACCAAGGCGATGCCCGGCTGGCTACAACGGGGTCTCGCCGCGCACCGCACGGTAGACGGCCGGCCCCGGACGATGCGCGATCCGCTCGCCTACACCGAACTCCTCTGCGACCTCCACCCCGTGGGCCCGCCCGCGCTGTGCGCCGACCGGCTGGCCGCCACCGCCGAGCGGACCGGCATCAGCCGCTTCGCCCTGCTCGTCGAGGGCTCCGGCGATCTCGCGGCCACCGAGGAGAACGTGGCGCGGCTCGGCAGCGAAGTGCTCCCGCAATTGGCCTGATTGAAACATCAAAGAGCAGTGGTGCGACCAACGGCGGGAGCACCCTGCCCGGTTCAGCAGTCCCGCAGCTCCGGGGACTGGTTCAGCAGCTGTGCGCGTACGGAGGTGAAGGTGGCGTAACGCCCGTCGACCGCCGGGTCCAGCGGGAACACCGCGACCCGGTGGCAGTTCTGGAACGCCAGCCGGACCCCGAAGTGCCGCTGCAGGGCCCCCCGTATCGCGTCACTCGCCAGGGCGCGGAGCAGCTGCCCGCGCGCGTGCTCGTCCGGCGGAGGTACCTGGTTGTCGGCGAACTCGCCGCCGTCCACCTTGAGTTGTGCCGCCAGAGAGCTGATCATGTCCCATGCGTAAGGCAGGGAAGTCCGGACGCAGTCGACGAATTCCCGTTCGTCGACCTCGCCTCGCTCGGCCTGTTCGAGGAGGGCCGGTGAGACGTCGAGCGACATGAGTACTCCTCTCGTGACCCCCCTGTCCGAGGAGTCAGACGGACTACGGAGAGAAGCCGCCCAGAGTTCTCCCGCGCGACGGCTTCCACCCACAACCGTAGGCGGAGAGGTCCCATGACACTAGGCGCGAGCGCTCACAACAGGCCATTTTCCGACCGCGCCCGGTAGCGAGTAACGTTGCCGACCATGCGTCTCGTCATCGCCCGTTGCTCCGTGGACTACGCGGGCCGGCTCTCCGCCCATCTGCCGTCGGCCACCAGGCTGCTCCTGGTCAAGGCCGACGGCAGCGTCTCCGTCCACGCCGACGACCGTGCCTACAAGCCGCTGAACTGGATGTCGCCGCCCTGCACGCTCAAGGAGGGTGAGGACGAGGTCTGGACGGTCACCAACAAGGCCGGCGAGCAGCTGATCATCACCATCGAGGACGTGCTGCACGACTCCACGCACGAACTCGGGGTCGACCCCGGCCTGATCAAGGACGGCGTCGAGGCCCACCTCCAGGAGCTGCTGGCCGACCGCATGGAGGTGCTCGGCGAGGGCTGGAGCCTCGTCCGCCGCGAGTACCCGACGGCCATCGGCCCGGTGGACATCCTGGGCCGGGACGCGTCCGGCACGACCGTCGCCGTCGAGATCAAGCGCCGCGGAGAGATCGACGGCGTCGAGCAGCTCACCCGCTACCTCGAACTCCTCAACCGGGACCCCCTGCTGGCGCCCGTGAAGGGCGTCTTCGCGGCCCAGGAGATCAAGCCGCAGGCGCGCGTCCTCGCCACAGACCGCGGCATCGACTGCGTCGTCCTCGACTACGACGCGCTGCGCGGCATCGAGGACGACAAGCTCCGCCTCTTCTGACCCCAGGTCCCGGAGCGGCCGCGGGCACGCACCACGGCGCGGCCCGGCGGTCGGCAGACCACCGCGGCCGCGCCGTGACGGGCGCCGATCAGGCGATCGTTCCGGCCGTGGAGGACTCGTCCACCGGAGTACCGGGATCCGTGGTGGCGACCGCGGTCTCGGAGGGCCCGCCGGCGCTGGTGGTGTCGCTGGGCTCGGTCGTCTCCGTGGGATCCGGCGACGCCGGGGGGGACGTCGGGGGCTCGCTGCTCGGCGTGGTCGAGGGCTGTGTCGGCGACTTGGTCGGCGTCTTCGACGGCGTCGGCTTTCCGGGGGTCCCACCGCCCGGCTTCTTCGTCGGTGACGTCTCCCCGCCCCCCGGCTGCTCGGTCTCCCCGTCGCCCGTACCCGGGTCGACCGCACCGCCCGGCGCGCCCGGCGCGCCGGTGGACCCCGGCGTGGTGCCGCTCGCGGAGGGGCTGGGCCGCCGGCTGGAGCCGGGGCTCGGGGCGTCCTCGGCCGGGAAGCCGTCGTCCGCGTTGTCCTCCTGGGCGGACTCGACCGGCTTGACGTTCATGGGTGTGTTCTGGTCACCGCCGGAGGCCGTCGTGCCGAGGGTGACGACGGTGCCGAGGACGGCGGCCAGCAGGGCGCCCGCGCCGGCGGCGACGAGGTTGCGGCGGGAACCGGTGAGGGCGATCCGGCGCGGGGCGGCGGCCGCCGCGGCAAGGCGCTTGCTGATGATCGTCGCGGGCGCATCGGACATGTCGGTGCCCGCCGCCGGGGTCTCGACGCCCGCGAGGCCCGTACCGGGCACAGGGCCGCCCGCGCGGTCCACGACGAGCGCGAGGGTGCGGCGCCCCACCGTGGTGCCCTGACGGTCCGCGAGGGCGCCGCGCAGGGCTATCGAGGCCTCCAGTTCGCTGCGGGCCCGGTCCAGGTTGCCGAGGCACAGCGCCAGGACGCCGAGTTCGTGGAGGAAGTACGCCTCCTCGGCCACCTCCCCGGCGAGCCGGGCGGCCTCCTGGCCGACGCGCAGCGCACGCTCCCACGCGCTCCAGTGCATGGCGGCCGCCAGGACGGGCGCCACCGCACGGGCCAGGAGCACGGCCGCGCTGGTGTGCCCGCCGTCGCGGGCGGCACTCAGGGCGCCGAGGATGGCCTCCGCCTCGGCGGCGACGCGCTTCGGGGTGACGGAGGGGTGCCCGGCCCACCAGGCGTAGTGCTGGGCGGCGGCCAGCGCCTGCGGTGAGCCCTCGGCGGCGGCCTCCGCGGCCAGTCCGTCCACCAGGGCCAGTTGGCTGCTCACACCGGCCGCCAGGCGGTGGTGCGCCGCGACGGGGACGGCGAGCCCGACGGCCACGATCTCGCCGAGCGCCGCATCGCCGTGGGTGTCGCCGACGAGCGCCGGCAGGTGGGCCTGGTGCGGGCACTCGCCGCCCAGGGCCACCGCGAAGCGCAGCGCCTCCTGCGCCGAGGCGCCGAGGCGGGAGGCGAGCAGGGCGGCGGGCGCGGCGCTCTCGGCGAGCGAGGGCAGCGGCACGTGCGAGGCCGACGCGCCCGGCTCGGTGCCGAAGGGCGCGTCGACGGAAAGTTCGTCCGTCGCGTCCACGTCGCCCCACACGGACTCGTCGGCCGCGAGGATCTCCGCCCCGAGCGCGTCGCGCTGCCGCAGCAGCGCACCGGCCTGGACGAAGCGCAGCGGCAGGCCCTCGGACTCGAACCACAGGTCGGCCGCCCAGGCGGTCTCCTCCTCCACCAGGGGGCGGCCCGCGGAGAGCTCCAGCAGTTCCAGGCAGGCGACCCGGGGCAGTCCGGGAAGGAAGACCTCTTCGACCAGGGAGTCGCCGGCGGGGGCCGGCACGTCGGGCGTCGCGGACACCAGGAAGGCGCACTCGGGCGCCGCCGCGAGCAGTTCCTCCAGGGAGGCGCCGCCGAACTCCAGGTCGTCCAGGACGACGACCCCGCCGATGTCGCGCAGCAGCTCCAGCAGGCGGCTGCGCTCGGGGCGGTAGTCCTCGGTGTCGTAGACGGTGGCGAAGAGCTCCTGCAGCAGGTCGCTGGGGGTCCGCCGGTAGCCCGAGAGCCGGATCACGCCGTCGGGGGCGAGGTCCTCGCAGGCCCGGGCCACCGCGTCGAGCAGCACGCTGCGGCCGGCGCCGGAGGGCCCGGTGACGCGCACCGAACGGCCCCGGGAGAGCAGCCGCACCAGGCGCTTGCGCTCCTCCTCGCGCTCCAGCAGCGGGAGCTCGGGGGCGCGTGGCCCCGGCGGCACCGTCGGCCGGGCGGCGGCGGTCAGCGCGGCGCGTTCCTCCGCCGTGCGCCGAACGGGTGCGGGCAGGTCGCCGGGGGCGAGGGAGCTGACCTCGCTGCCGTCGACGGGGTTGAGGGTCAGCCTGCAGTCGCCCACGAGGAGTTCGACGACGCGTGGCGCGTCGCCGTCCCCCGTGCCCGCCCCGACCTCCAGGGCGAGCGGGTCGCGCGGCGGCCGGCCGACGCGCGGCGTCGGCGCGGTGCCGTCCTCCGCGCCGCCGGCCGATGTCACGTCGGCAAAGCCCGTGGAGTCCTGTCGTGCGCCGTACTCGTCACCGGTCATGTCGGGTCCGTGTGGGTCCATTAGTCTCCGCCCCCCATTTGCGTCGCAGCAGGGCCTCACCGGGCCCGTGGTCGCGCCGTGGGACCGGTCCGGCTCCCCTCCTCGGCGTACGGGGTTGAGGCACGCCGGAACCGAACCCTAAACCTTCCCGCAGCGTGTGCGAAGCCCAGGGCGGCGATGCCGCCCTTGCGTCCGAATCTGTCCGGGGTTGCCGCTTGCGTCTCGGCGCGCCCGGTGGGTGCGCTAGGTCCGCGGCAGTGCTTCTGCCGCGATTCCCCCCTCGATGACCAGGATGCGGTGCAGCCGCGTGGCGACCAGCAGGCGCTGCATCTGCGCGGGCACGCCCCGCAGGACCAGGCGCCGGTCGGCCCGGCCGCAGCGGCGGTGCGCCCCCATGATGACCCCCAGACCCGTCGCGTCCCACGAGTCGAGTTCGGTCAGGTCGAGCACGAGGTCGCCGTGGCCGCCGTCCACGGCGCTGTGCAGGACCTTGCGGGCGTCCGCCGCGGTGCGGACGTCGAGGCGGCCCCCGACGACCAGCTCGGCGTGATCGCCCCTGATGTGCATTACGCCTCCCCGTGGAGTGAATGGGTGGAACTGCCGTGGTTCTACGTAACTGACGGTCCGTCGTACGAAGAGGTTGCCGTCTGTGAGCGAACCGATACCGAATTCACCCTTGCGAGTGACAGGAGGGGTCCGAGGGGCCCAGTCCTCCGGCCATCCGCACCGGACCGGGCCCTTCCGGTTGACGCTCCGTCAGTAGCGGTAGAAGCCCTCGCCGCTCTTGCGGCCGAGCGCGCCCGCGTCGACCATGCGCCGCATGAGCTCCGGCGGGGCGAACTTCTCGTCCTGGGACTCGGTGTAGATGTTGTCGGCGGCGTGCAGCAGGATGTCGACGCCGGTGAGGTCGGCGGTCGCCAGCGGACCCATCGCGTGGCCGAAACCGAGCTTGCAGGCGATGTCGATGTCCTCGGCCGTGGCGACGCCCGACTCGTAGAGCTTGGTGGCCTCGACGACGAGCGCCGCGATCAGCCGGGTGGTGACGAAGCCGGCCACGTCCCGGTTGACGACGATGGTCGTCTTGCCGATCTCCTCGGCGAAGGCCTTGGCGCGCGCCAGGGTCGCGTCGCCGGTCTTGTAGCCGCGGACCAGCTCGCACAGCTGCATGAGCGGGACCGGCGAGAAGAAGTGGGTGCCGACCACGCTCTCCGGGCGCTCCGTCACCGCCGCGATCTTGGTGATCGGGATGGCGGAGGTGTTGGAGGCCAGCACCGCGTCCGCCTTGGCGATCTTGTCCAGCGCGCGGAAGATCTCCTGCTTGACCTCGATCTTCTCGAAGACGGCCTCGACGACGATGTCGGCGTCGGCGGCCGCGTCCAGGTCGGTGGTGGTGGTGATGCGCGCGAGCGCGGCGGCCGCGTCCTGCGCGGTGAGCTTCCCCTTGGCGACGAACTTCTCGTAGGACGCCTCGATCCCGCCCTTGCCCCTGGCCAGCGCCTCGACCGTGATGTCACGCAGGACGACCTCGTAACCCGCCTGTGCGGACACCTGCGCGATGCCGGAGCCCATCAGGCCGGCTCCGATGACGGCGAGCTTCTTCGCCACGGCACACACCTATCTTCTCGATGCTGTTGCCGGGACCTTAACGTCGCTTCACAGCGGAGCGCAGCAGGAAGAGAGGCGGGTCACCCTGTGTCCTTCGTCGCACAGTTGAGGGCCCCGGCGCCCAGTTGCAGGCGAACCGCGTCCAGTTTGACCGGGACCGCCCCCGGAGTCCGCATCCGCCTCCCGCGCCTCGGGCCCGTCGCGGGGCGCGCCCCGGGCGCTGCCTGACTACGCTCGACACATGGTCAATCTGACGCGCATCTACACGCGGACCGGGGACGGCGGCACCACCGCCCTCGGCGACATGAGCCGTACGGCCAAGACCGACAGCCGCATCTCGGCCTACGCGGACGCCAATGAGGCGAACGCGGCGATCGGCGTGGCGATCGCCCTCGGCGCGCTCCCGCAAGAGGTCGTGACCGTCCTCGTACGGGTCCAGAACGACCTCTTCGACGTCGGCGCCGACCTCGCGACGCCCGTCGTCCCCGACCCCAAGTACCCGCCGCTGCGCGTCGAGCAGACCTACGTGGACCGGCTGGAGGCGGACTGCGACCGCTTCCTGGAGGAACTGGAGAAGCTGCGCAGCTTCATCCTGCCGGGCGGCACCCCGGGCGCCGCGCTGCTCCACCAGGCGTGCACGGTCGTCCGCCGCGCCGAGCGGTCCACGTGGACCGCGCTGGAGGAGCACGGCGAGACCATGAACCCGCTCACCGCCACCTACCTCAACCGGCTGTCCGACCTGCTGTTCATCCTGGCCCGTACGGCCAACAAGGAGGTCGGCGACGTGTTGTGGGTGCCCGGCGAGAACCGCTGACCGCGCCCGCTCAGGTGCGCGGCGAGGCGGCCGGCCCCCGCTTGGGCCGGAGCGTGTAGCTCGCCGCGACGACCGCGTGGATCCCGGTCGTCGCCGCCATCCGCACCTGCCACTCCCGCAGGGCGGCCGTGCGTCCGGCGTCCGCGACGAGCCAGACGGCCAGTTGCAGCAGGGCGGCCGCGACCGCGGCGGACACCGCGGTACGGCCGAGCAGCCGCCACTCGTGCAGGGCCCGGGCCCTGCCGTACCTCGGTGCCGGCGGCGGCTCGGGGCCCCCCGCGAAGCGGTGCGCGAAGCGTGCGTCGGCCCAGCGGACGACGCCGTGGCCGTAGCCGGCGGAGAAGCCGACGTACGCGGCGGCCAGGCCGTGCCGGGCGGCGGCCGTGCCACCGTCGCGCAGGTCGGCCACCGCCGCGGCCAGCAGCACCAGGTCCACCAGGGGCACGCACACCAGCAGCGCCGCGCCGGCCCGGGGCCGGCGCAGCAGGTAGCGCACCGCGAGCCCGGCGCCGAGCAGCACCCAGAAGGCGATCTCGCACCCGGCGATCAGGGTCACCAACATGCCGCAAGGCTCCCCCGCGGCCGCGGTGGGGCGCGTCGTCGGCGCTGATGAGACCCGGCTGCATCCTTCGGTGTACGCACCGGGTCCGACCACCGGCCGACGCGCACCGTCCGCGCCGCGTGCTGGGATGGGCCCATGACGACCAACGCCGCCCGGCGCCCGCCGCGGGACGACGTGCTGATCGCCGTGTCGGGACTCACGGGCGGCCTCGCGATGTGGGCGTTCGGGCTGTACACCCACTCCGGGAACCATCCGGCGGGCGACCACCGCTGGCTGCCGCTGCTCCCGCTGGTGGTCATGGCCGGGTGCGAACTGCTGCGGCGGACCGCGCCCCGCGTCGCGATCGTCCTCGGCGTGCTCACCTTCTGCGCGGATTTCGTGATCGGCTCGCTGCTGGTGACCGTGCTGATGTTCACCGACCTCGTGTACGCCGCCGTCCTGTACGGGCCGAAGCGGCTGACCCGGGTCGTGCCCGTCGTCAGCGTGCTCTGCACGGCCGCGCTCACCGCCACCGCCGTGGCGGTGCACCCGGTCGCCGAGTCCCTGCTGATCGGTGTGGTCGGTGCCCTGGTCTCGGTCGCCCCCGCCTGGACCGGCGTGGTCGTGCGGCGGCACCGCGACGAGGCCGCCCACGAACGGCTGCGCGCCGAGCAGACCGCGCTCCTCGCGGAGCTGGACCACCGGGAGGCGGTGGGCCGCGAACGGGCCCGAATGGCCCGCGAACTGCACGACATGGTGGCGGGCCACCTCTCCGCGATCGCCATCCACTCCACCGCCGCACTGTCCCTGGACCGCCACGAGGGCCCGGCCCGCGAGGCGCTGGCAGTGATCCGCGAGAACAGCGTCGAGGGCCTGTCCGAGATGCGCCGGCTGATCGGGCTGCTGCGCGACTCGACGGGCGAGGACGGGGAACCGGCCCCCGTCCCGCGGCTGGCCGGCCTGGACGCGCTCCTGGAGCAGATGCGCGCGGCGGCCCCGCACTCGGCCTTCGTGCTGCGCGACGGGCGCCCCGAGGGCGCCGCCGCGCTGCCCGCGCCCGTGGAGCTGGCGGCCTACCGGATCGTGCAGGAGTCCTTGACCAACGTCCTGAAGCACGCGGCGCCCGGTGAGGTGCCCGTCCTGCTGGAGCAGGAGGGCGAGGCGCTGACGGTGACCGTGGCGAGCCCCTGCCGGATCGGCGGCCCGGGGCACCGGCCGGACCCCCGGGCCCCCGGCTCCGGCAGTGGCCTGATCGGGATGCGGGAACGCGCCGAGCTGCTGGGCGGCACCTTCGAGGCGGGCCGGGAGGGCACGACATGGCGGGTACGGGCGGTACTGCCCATGAAGGGGAACGCATGATCCCGGTGGTCGTCGCCGAGGACCAGGCCGCGGTACGCGCGGGGCTGGTGCTGATCCTGGGCTCGGTGCCGGACATCGAGGTGGTCGGCGAGGCGGCCGATGGGGAGGCCGCGGTCCGCGTCGCCCGCGAGCTGCACCCGGACGTGATCCTCATGGACCTCCAGATGCCCCGGCTGGACGGGGTCGCCGCGACCCGGGAGATCGTCGCGGAGCGACTGGCGGAGGTGCTCGTCCTCACCACCTTCGACCTGGACGAGTACGTCTTCGGGGCGCTGCGGGCGGGCGCCGCGGGATTCCTGCTGAAGGACACCGAGGCGGACCGGCTGATCGAGGGCGTACGGCTGGTGGCCCGCGGCGAGGGGATGATCGCGCCCGCGGTGACCCGCCGGCTGATCGGCGAGTTCGCCCGCCCCCGGCCGCGTCCGGCGGCCGACCACGCCGTGCTCGGCGCGCTGACGCCACGGGAGCGGGAGGTGCTGGTCTGCGTGGGCGAGGGCCTGTCCAACGCGGAGATCGCGGTGCGGCTGGAGATGGCGGAGGCGACGGCGAAGACGCACGTCAGCCGCATGCTGGCCAAGCTGGAGCTGCGCAGCCGCGTGCAGGCCGCGGTGCTGGCGCAGGAATGGGGGCTGTCGGTACGGCCGTAGGGCCGGCGGGACCGGACAGCGCTTGTCAGGCCACGTCGACCCTCCCCCAGACTTCGTCCGGGGGGACCCCCAACCAGCGGGGAGGCGGAACCAGACCTCAGGCCACGTTGACCCGCTGGCCGGGAGGGGCGGCCTCGAGCCAGGCGAGGAAGCCGGTGAGGGCGTCGTCGCTCATGGCGAGTTCCAGACGGGTGCCGCGGTGCTCGCAGACCAGGATCACGGAGTCGGAGAGGAGCGCCAGTTCCTCCTGCCCCTCCGGGACGCGGCGGTGCAGCACCTCGATGGCGGAGCGTTCCAGCACCCGGCGCGGCCGGGGCGCGTACGAGAAGACCCGGAACCACTCGATCCGGTCACCGCTGTAGCGGGCCACGCCGTACGCCCAGCCCTTGCCGGAGGGTTCGCCGGCCCCGGTGGGCGGCATCCGCAGGCTGCAGTCGAACGTGCCGCCGGGCCGCTGGATCAGCCGGCGCCGCAGCCCGAAGACGAACAGCCCCAGCAGCGCCACCGCCACCAGGGCCCCGCACACCTGAAAAGCGAGGATCACGCCCACCGACCTCCTCGCTCCGTGTCACGAATAGGGATACTGCAGCCGCGGGACACCCTCACGGGCCTCCCGCGGCTCATGGCCCGGTGGGCCGGGTGCTCAGCGCGACCCGCTGGTCGCGGCGATCAGCCGGACCTCGGCGCGGCGCTCACTGGCGGCGTCGGCGTCGGCCTTCGCACGCTCCAGAGCCCGCTCCGCACGCTGGACGTCGATCTCGTCGGCGAGCTCGGCGATCTCCGCGAGCACCGACAGCTTGTTGTCCGCGAAGGAGATGAAACCGCCGTGCACCGCGGCGACGACGGTGCCGCCCTCGCTGGTGCGGATCGTCACCGGACCGGACTGGAGCACGCCCAGCAGCGGCTCGTGGTTCGGCATGACGCCGATGTCGCCGGACTCGGTGCGTGCGACGACAAGTGTGGCCTCGCCGGACCAGACACTGCGGTCCGCTGCGACCAGCTCGACGTGCAGCTCAGCCAAGATGGCTCCTCGGGTCGGCACCCACCGCCGTCCGGCGGGTGCATAAAACAAAGGATAACGGGGGTGCGGCAAGGGGGCGGACACAGGGTCCGCCCCCTGCCACGGTGAGCCGTCAGGCGACGGGCGTCAGCTGACGCCGAGCTCGCGGGCGTTGCGCTCGAGGTCCTCGATGCCACCGCACATGAAGAACGCCTGCTCAGGGAAGTGGTCGTACTTTCCGTCGGCGATGGCGTTGAACGCGGAGATCGACTCGTCCAGCGGGACGTCGGAGCCGTCGATGCCGGTGAACTGCTTCGCCGCGTGGGTGTTCTGCGACAGGAAGCGCTCGATGCGGCGGGCGCGGTGGACGGTGAGCTTGTCCTCCTCGCCCAGTTCGTCGATACCGAGGATCGCGATGATGTCCTGGAGGTCCTTGTACTTCTGCAGGATCCCCTTGACGCGCATGGCGCACTCGTAGTGGTCCGCCGCGATGTAGCGGGGGTCCAGGATGCGGGACGTCGAGTCCAGCGGGTCCACCGCCGGGTAGATGCCCTTCTCCGAGATCGGACGGGACAGAACGGTCGTCGCGTCCAGGTGGGCGAAGGTGGTCGCCGGCGCCGGGTCGGTCAGGTCGTCCGCGGGGACGTAGATCGCCTGCATCGAGGTGATCGAGTGACCACGGGTCGAGGTGATGCGCTCCTGGAGGAGGCCCATCTCGTCCGCGAGGTTCGGCTGGTAACCCACCGCGGAGGGCATGCGGCCGAGCAGCGTGGAGACCTCGGAACCGGCCTGGGTGAAGCGGAAGATGTTGTCGATGAAGAACAGCACGTCCTGCTTCTGCACATCGCGGAAGTACTCCGCCATGGTCAGACCGGCCAGCGCCACGCGCAGACGGGTGCCCGGGGGCTCGTCCATCTGGCCGAAGACCAGGGCGGTCTTGTCCAGGACGCCGGACTCCTCCATCTCCTGGATCAGGTCGTTGCCCTCACGGGTGCGCTCGCCGACGCCGGCGAACACGGAAACGCCCTCGTGCAGCTTCGCCACACGCATGATCATTTCCTGGATGAGGACGGTCTTGCCGACACCGGCGCCGCCGAACAGACCGATCTTGCCGCCCTTGACGTACGGGGTCAGCAGGTCGACGACCTTCAGGCCGGTCTCGAACATCTCGGTCTTGGACTCGAGGTCCTCGAACTTGGGCGCCTTGCGGTGGATCGTCCAGCGCTCGCCGACGTTGGCGTTCTCCTCGGGGACGTTCAGCACCTCACCGAGGGTGTTGAACACCTTGCCCTTGGTGAAGTCGCCGACGGGGACGGTGATGCCCGTGCCCGTGTCGGTCACCGAGGCCTGGCGGACCAGACCGTCGGTGGGCTGCATCGAGATCGCGCGGACCACGCCGTCGCCCAGGTGCTGGGCGACCTCGAGGGTCAGCGTCTTCTTCTTGCCGGCCTCGGCCGGGTCGGCGACCTCGACGGTGAGGGCGTTGTAGATCTCCGGCATGGCGTCGACGGGGAACTCCACGTCGACGACCGGGCCGATGACCCGGGCGACGCGGCCCGTGGCAGCGGCCGTCTCAACAGTGGTGGTCATGATTAGTCACTCCCCGCAGACGCGTCGGCCAGGGCGCTGGAGCCACCGACGATCTCGCTGATTTCCTGGGTGATTTCGGCCTGGCGGGCCTGGTTGGCAAGCCGCGTGAGCGTCTTGATGAGCTCCTCGGCGTTGTCGGTCGCCGACTTCATCGCGCGGCGGCGGGCGGCGTGCTCGGAAGCGGCACCCTGCAGCAGCGCGTTGTAGATCCGGCTCTCGACGTACCGCGGCAGCAGTGCGTCCAGGACGCCCTCAGCCGACGGCTCGAAGTCGTACAGGGGGAGGATCTCCCCCTCCTTGCGGGCCTCGCCACCGGTGGCGTCGGCGAGCGAGAGCGGCAGCAGCCGCTTCTCCACCGGCGCCTGCGTCAGCATCGACACGAACTCCGTGAAGATGATGTGCAGCTCGTCCACGCCGCCCTCGGCGGTGTCCTTGAGGACCACCTCGATCAGCGGGTCGGCGACCGACTTGGCGTCCGCGTACGTCGGCTTGTCGGTGAACCCGGTCCACGAGTCCTCGATCGCGCGCTCACGGAAGCCGTAGTACGCCACGCCCTTGCGGCCGACGATGTAGTGGACGACCTCCTTGCCCTCCGAGCGCAGCTGCCCGGTGAGCCGGTCGGCGGCCTTGATCGCGTTGGACGAGTAGCCGCCGGCCAGACCGCGGTCGCTCGTGATGAGCAGCACCGCGGCGCGCGTCGGGTTCTCGGTCTCCGTGGTCAGCGGGTGGTTCGTGTTCGAACCGGTCGCGACCGCGGCCACCGCGCGGGTGAGTTCGTCGGCGTACGGGGACGAGGCGTGGACCTGGCGCTGGGCCTTGACGATCCGGGACGCGGAGATCATCTCCATCGCCTTCGTGATCTTCTTGGTCGCGGTGACGGACTTGATGCGGCGCTTGTATACCCGAAGCTGGGCGCCCATGCTCAGCCCTCACCCAGCAGCTTGCCGTCCGAGGTCTCGAACTGCTTCTTGAACTCCGCGACCGCGTCGGTCAGGGCCTCGACCGTGTCGTCGCCGAGCTTGCCGGTCTCGGCGATGCTCAGCAGGAGGTCCTTCTTCTCGCGGCGGAGGTAGTCCAGCAGCTCGCGCTCGAAGCGGCGGATGTCCTCGACGGGCACGTCGTCCAGCTTGCCGGTGGTGCCGGCCCAGATGGAGACGACCTGGTCCTCGATCGGGAACGGGGCGTACTGGCCCTGCTTCAGCAGCTCGACCATGCGCTTGCCGCGCTCCAGCTGCGCCTTGGAGGCCGCGTCCAGGTCGGAACCGAAGGCGGCGAACGCCTCCAGCTCGCGGTACTGGGCGAGGTCCACGCGCAGTCGGCCGGCGACCGACTTCATGGCCTTGATCTGCGCCGAGCCACCGACTCGGGAGACCGAGATACCGACGTTCAGCGCCGGGCGCTGGCCCGCGTTGAACAGGTCGGACTCCAGGAAGCACTGGCCGTCGGTGATCGAGATGACGTTGGTCGGGATGAACGCCGAGACGTCGTTGGCCTTGGTCTCGACGACCGGCAGACCGGTCATCGAGCCGGCGCCCAGCTCGTCGGAGAGCTTGGCGCAGCGCTCCAGCAGGCGGGAGTGCAGGTAGAAGACGTCACCCGGGTAGGCCTCACGGCCCGGCGGGCGGCGCAGCAGCAGGGAGACGGCGCGGTAGGCGTCGGCCTGCTTGGACAGGTCGTCGAAGACGATCAGGACGTGCTTGCCGTCGTACATCCAGTGCTGGCCGATGGCCGAGCCGGTGTACGGGGCGAGGTACTTGAAGCCGGCCGGGTCGGACGCCGGGGCCGCCACGATCGTGGTGTACTCCAGGGCGCCGGCCTCCTCCAGCGCGGCGCGCACGCCGGCGATGGTGGAGCCCTTCTGGCCGATGGCGACGTAGATGCAGCGGACCTGCTTCTTGGGGTCGCCGGAACGCCAGTTGTCACGCTGGTTGATGATCGTGTCGATCGCCAGGGCGGTCTTGCCGGTCTGGCGGTCGCCGATGATCAGCTGACGCTGACCGCGGCCGATCGGGGTCATCGCGTCGACGGCCTTGAGGCCGGTCTGCATCGGCTCGTGCACGGACTTACGGGCCATGACGCCGGGAGCCTGGAGCTCCAGGGCGCGGCGGCCGTCGGTCTCGATCTCGCCGAGGCCGTCGATCGGGTTGCCGAGCGGGTCGACGACGCGACCCAGGTATCCCTCGCCGACCGCGACGGAGAGCACCTCACCGGTGCGCTGCACCGGCTGGCCCTCCTCGATGCCGCTGAACTCGCCGAGGACGATCGCACCGATCTCGCGCTCCTCGAGGTTGAGGGCGAGACCGAGGGTGCCGTCCTCGAACTTCAGCAGCTCGTTCGCCATGACCGAGGGCAGACCCTCGACCTTGGCGATACCGTCGCCGGCCAGGCTGACCGTTCCGACCTCCTCGCGCGAGGCCGCGTCCGGCTTGTACGACTGGACGAAGTTCTCCAGCGCGTCCCGGATCTCCTCCGGCCGGATCGTGAGCTCCGCCATCTGGGTTCCCTGCTCTCCTTGTTGGGCCCGAAGTATTCGCTACGGCCCAACTCGGGCCGCTGGTACTGCTCTTTGAGTTGGTGGCTGGTTCAGCCGGCCATCCGCCGACTCGCCTCTTCGAGGCGGTCCGCGATGGTCCCGTCGATGACCTCGTCGCCGACCCGAACCGAGATGCCGCCGCGGACCGCGGGGTCCACGTCGAGGTTCAGGTGCACCTGCCGGCCGTAGATCGTGGCCAGCGCGGCGCCGAGGCGCTGCTTCTGCCGGTCGCTCAGCGGAACCGCCGAGACCACGACCGCAACCGTGCGGTTACGGCGCGCCGCCGCCAGCTTGGACAGGGCGTCGATCCCTGCCTCCAGGCTACGGCCTCGCGGGTGGGTCACGAGACGGACCACGATCCGCTCGGTGACCGGGTTGGCGCGGCCGCCCAGCAGCGAGTGCAGCAGGGCCGCCTTCGCCTGGGTCCCCGCGGCACGGTCGGTCAGCGCCGCCCGCAGCTCGCTGCTGCCGGAGACGATGCGGCCGAAGCGGAACAGCTCGTCCTCGACGTCGTCGAGGACGCCCGCACGCTCCGCGGCGATCAGGTCGGCGCCGTAGGACAGCTCCTCCAGCGCGTCGGTCAGATCACGCGACTGCGACCAGCGGCTGCGGACCATGCCCGCGACCAGGTCGGACGTCTCGCCGCCGATCTGCCCGCCGAGGACCGCCTGCGCCAGGCCCGCCTTGGCCTCTCCCGGCTGCGCGGGGTCGGTCAAGGCGCGGCGCAGCGAACCCTCGCGGTCGAGCAGCCCCGTGACGGCGGCCAGCTCCTCGGCGAGCTTCGCCGCGTCGACGGACGTGTTGTCCGCCAGCGCGTCGAGGCGCTCGCGCGCGGTGGCCAGTGCCTCGCGGCTCGCTCCGTTCATCGCGCGGCCTCGGCCTTCTCCTCGAGCTCGTCGAGGAAGCGGTCGATCACGCGGCTCTGGCGGGCGGTGTCCTCGAGGGACTCACCGACGATCTTGCCGGCCAGGTCGGTGGCGAGCTTGCCGACGTCCTGGCGCAGGGCGTGCGCGGCGGACCGGCGGTCGGCCTCGATCTGGGCGTGACCGGCGGCGATGATCTCCTCACGCTGCCGCTGGCCTTCCGCGCGCATCTCGGCGATGAGCGCGGCGCCCTGCTCCTGCGCCTCCTGGCGCAGACGCGCGGCCTCGTGGCGGGCCTCGGAGAGCGACTGCTTGTACTCCTCGAGGGTCCGCTGAGCCTCGGCCTGTGCGGCCTCGGCCTTCTCCATGCCGCCCTCGATGGCCTCGCGCCGCTCGTCCAGAACCTTGTTGATGTTCGGGAGGAGCTTCTTGGCGAGGAAGAAGAAGACGATGGCGAAGGCGATGAGACCGATGACGAGCTCTGGGATCGGCGGGATGAGGGGGTTCTCCGCCTCCTCGGCCGCCAGCTGTGCCAGGGCGTTCACATCAGTGCCTTCCGTCGAAAGGGGTTGGTCTCGTCAGCCCGGACTCAGGAGGTCGGGTAGACGAACGGCATGACCAGACCGATCAGCGCGAGCGCCTCACAGAAGGCGAAGCCGAGGATCTGGTTGGCGCGGATCAGGCCGGCGGCCTCGGGCTGGCGGGCGAGGGCCTGCGTACCGTTGCCGAAGATGATGCCGATGCCGACGCCGGGGCCGATGGCCGCGAGGCCGTAGCCGATGGAGCCCAGGTTGCCGAGGATCTGGGTGGCGGCGAGGTTCACAGCGGACATGCTGTTTCTTCCTTCTCTTTCACGGACCGGTGGGGGTTGGCCACCGGACAATCGGGGGGCTGTGCGTCGCGCGGGTGCTCAGTGGTGCTCGGCGAGCGCGCCCTGGACGTAGGAGCAGGCCAGCAGCACGAAGACGTACGCCTGGACGGCCTGGATGAAGAGCTCGAAGGCGGTCATCACGATGACCATCACGAACGAGACACCGGCGTAGGCGATGCCGATCCCGTTGAGCAGGTACCAGCTGGCGATGGTGAACAGCAGCAGCAGGACGTGACCCGCGAACATGTTGGCGAACAGTCGCACCGCGTGCGTGAACGGCCGGACGATCACGTTGGAGAGGAACTCCAGGCCGACGACCATCGGCAGCACCGCGCCGAGGTTCTTGTCGTAGCCGGTGATGTTCTTCCAGCCGCCGACGAAGCCGTGCTTCTTGAAGGTCAGCGACATCCACGTGACGTAGACGATCGCGGCCAGCGCGGCCGGGTAGCTGATGATCGCCGTGACGGGGAACTGGGCGATCGGCACGATCGACCACAGGTTCATGATCCAGACGAAGAAGAACAGCGCCACCATGAAGGGCACGTACTTCTCGCCGTCACGCTTGCCGATCGTCTCGTAGACGATCCCGCGGCGCACGAAGTCGTAGCCGGCCTCGGCGACCATCTGCAGCTTGCCGGGGACGATCTTCGGCTTGGCGAAGGCAGCCCAGAAGAAGCCGACGATCACGATGCTGCCCAGCAGCGCCAGCAGCATCGTCTTGTTGAAGTAGGCGCTGCTGTCCGCGTCGCCGATCAACGGCTTGAAGAGGAAGGAGTGCAGGCCGGGGGCCGGGAAGCCGCACCCGTCGAAGATGTGGCAGTTCGTCTCGAAGGCGAGCGTCGTTACATCACTCACCGAGAGCTCCTTCAGCGTGACGCATAGGTACGGCAACCTCTACGTGTCGGCGCGGCACGTGGCCACGGAACGGCACTGGACTGGTCTTACGGATGTGGGGGCGGCGGGTGGGCGCTGAGCCGAAGGGCTGTTGCGAAGGCATGACTGCCACCCGCGCCAGCTCTGCCGCAGTTGAGACCGGACGATAGCAAACGAGCGGAAGTTCGCCCGCACCGGCCCTGCTGTTCACGACGGAGTTCCGGCGGATCCGGGCTCCACGTACAGCATCTTGGTCTTCATATGAGCACGGGCCTGGGCGGCGATCCACACCAGGGTCGTACCGAGCAGGGTGAAGGCGAACACCTGGGTGTCGAACAGCGTCGTGTGCTTGAACACGGCCAGCACGATGGCCAGGAGCAGCAGCTGCACGGTGTAGAGCATCAGGCCCATCGCCTGGAACAGCGTGGGATAGGAACGGGCGGTGCGCTGAAGCACCGTCAGACCGATTCCCATGAACACGATCACCACCACCGCGCCGAAGCCCGCGCCGATCGCGCCCTTGCC
This sequence comes from Streptomyces sp. PA03-1a, assembly GCF_033792805.1. Taxonomy (NCBI): domain Bacteria; kingdom Bacillati; phylum Actinomycetota; class Actinomycetes; order Kitasatosporales; family Streptomycetaceae; genus Streptomyces; species Streptomyces sp. PA03-1a. The sequence continues at coordinate 19,792 of NZ_JARAVO010000065.1, read as the reverse complement.
GCCCGCGAGCATGCCTGACACAGCCACCGCGATCACCCCCGCGGCAGCGGCGGGCACGGCGCAGTTCAGGAGCGTTCGGACGTCGTTGGACTGCATGGCGGCAGCTCCTCCGGCGAGGTTGGGGTACAGGGGTCGTCGAGGACGAGGGTAGCCCGGCTGCGAGGACATGCCTCACGCCGGAAGACCATCGCACTAGGGTCTTTCGGCTTGATTCCGGGTTCTCGTGAACGGTATCACAAACTATTTGATGAGGTCTTTACCCGGTTCGTGTGTGACCTGTCACACGGAAGGAGTAACCGTCGTGGCGCCTACCTGACGCCGCACCACGGCTGTGCTACGGCGCGGCCGGCCTACGGACGGGTGCCCGCGCCCCGTCCGGCGTCCACCAGGGACCGTGCGCTGAGCGCGGTCGCGCCGTTGACGCCGGGGGCCTCCCCCGCGGCGATCGTGGCCGCCGCGGCGGCGTGCGCCGCCTGCGCCGCCTCCACCCGGGTACGGCGGTAGCGCGGCGGGACGAACGCCTCGGCCCAGCGCGGGGCCCGGGGCCGGAAGCGCGGCATGAGCAGGGCGATCAGTCCCATGGCGCTCAGCATCACGATGCCCAGGACGATCCACAGGCTGGAGGAGTTGACCGAGAAGGCGACCGCGCCGAAGGAGATCAGCGCGGACCAGAAGTACATGATCCACACGGCCCGGCTGTGCGAGTGGCCGATGTCCAGCAGCCGGTGGTGGAGGTGGCCGCGGTCGGCGGCGAACGGCGACTGCCCGTTCCAGGTGCGGCGCACGATGGCCAGCACCAGGTCGGCCGCCGGGATCGCGATGAGCGTCAGCGGCAGCAGCAGCGGCATGTAGACCGGCACCATGAAGTGCGTGGTGTCCCGGGTCGAGCCGGTGAGGTTGGTGATGGCGTCGGGGTCGGTCTGGCCGGTGATGGAGATCGCGCCGGAGGCCAGCACCAGGCCGATCAGCATCGAGCCCGAGTCACCCATGAAGATCCGCGCGGGGTGGAAGTTGTGCGGCAGGAAGCCCAGGCACATCCCGATGAGGATCGCGCTGAACAGCGTCGCCGGGGCGGCGGCCTCGATGCCGTATCCGTACCAGATGCGGTAGGCGTACATGAAGAACGCGATCGCGGCGATGCACACCATTCCGGACGCGAGTCCGTCGAGTCCGTCGACGAAGTTCACCGCGTTGATCGTGATCACGACCAGGGCCACGGTCAGCAGGGTCGACTGCACCGGTGTGAGCGCGACGATGCCCTTGCCCGGGATCGGCAGCCACAGCACGGTCAGACCCTGCAGCACCATCACGCCGGCCGCGATCATCTGCGCGCCCAGCTTGATCAGCGCGTCCACGCCCCACTTGTCGTCCAGCACGCCCAGCAGCCAGATCAGCCCGGCGCCGGAGAGCAGTGCCCGTGGCTCGTTGGAGAGCTCGAAGACGCTCTTGAGGTTGGTCAGGTGGGCCGCCACCAGCAGGCCCGCGCACAGACCGCCGAACATGGCGATGCCGCCGAGGCGTGGCGTGGGTTCGCGGTGGACGTCACGATCACGGATCTCGGGCATGGCGCCCGCCGCGATGGCGAACTTCCGCACCGGCCCCGTGAGGAGGTAGGTCACGGCGGCTGCCACGCAGAGGGTCAAGAGGTACTCGCGCACGGCCACACCCTATTCGCGTCCGGGTGGCGACTGTAAACACAGACGAAGACTCACAGCGGGTACCCAGGGTTGCACACACCACTCCCGGGGTCGGCCCGCGCCCCCTGTGAAGCGCGTCTCAGCCGGGGTACGGAGGGAAGCCCTCGACCAGTTCCGCGACCTCGCCCGCCAGTCCCCGCTCCTCCCGCAGCGCCCGCACGATCAGGTCCGCGACCTGCGGCATCTGCTCCTCGCCCATCCCCTGGGTGGTCACCGACGCGGTGCCCAGACGGATGCCGGAACCGGCCGCGCAGGGCTCCGTGTCGTACGGCAGCGTGTACTTGTCCAGCACGATCCCGGCGGCCGCGCACAGCCCGCGGGCGCGCATCCCGGTGACCCCCAGGGCCGACACGTCGGCGGCGATCAGGTGCGTGTCCGTGCCGCCGGTGGCGATGCGCAGGCCGCGCGCGGCGAGCGCCCCGGCGAGCGTGCGGGCGTTGGCGACGACCTGGTGCGCGTAGAGTGCGAACTCCGGCCGCGCCGCCTCCGCGAGGGCCACCGCCTTCGCCGCGACGGCGTGCATGTGGGGGCCGCCCTGCGAGAACGGGAAGACCGCCCGGTCGATGCGCCGGGCCAGGTCCGCGCCGCACAGGACCAGCCCGCCGCGCGGGCCGCGGAGCGTCTTGTGCGTGGTGGCGCACACCACGTCCGCGTACGGCACCGGGTTGGGGGCGGCCCCGCCGGCGACCAGGCCGAGCGTGTGCGCGGCGTCCACTATCAGGTACGCGCCGACGTCGTCCGCGATCTCCCGGAAGACGGCGTAGTCGATGTGCCGGGGGTAGGCGATGCCGCCGCAGACGATCGCCTTCGGGCGGTGGCGGTGGGCCAGGACCCGCAACTGCTCGTAGTCGATCAGGCCGCCCTCCTCGAAGGTTTCGCCCCGCGTCACCCCGTAGCCGGCGAAGCGGAACCAGCGGCCGGAGAAGTTCGACTCGGATCCGTGGGTGAGGTGGCCGCCGTGGGCCAGCGACATCGCCAGGACGGTGTCACCGGGGACCAGGAGGGCCGCGTAGGCGGCCAGCACGGCCGAGGAGCCGGAGTAGGGCTGCACGTTCGCGTGCGCGGCTCCGAACAACCGTGTGGCCCTTTCGACGGCCAGCCGCTCGGCCAGGTCCACCAGCTCGCACCCGGCGTGGTGGCGGTGACCGGGGTAGCCCTCGGCGTACTTGTTGGCGAGCGGCGAGCCGAGCGCCGTCAGGACGGCCGGGGAGGTGAAGTTCTCGCCGGCGATCAACTGCAGGCACGAGGCCTGCCGCTGGGCCTCCCCGAGGAGGATGTCGGCCAGCTCGGGGTCATGGGCGCGCAGCTCGTCGAAGCCGCGGCCCCAGGCCGGGAGCGTGGGGGTGACTATGTGGGGTGAAGACGCTTCCGCGGTGGGCATGGCGGCGCTCCCGGGGGCGGCTGGGAAGGTTCTCACCTGCCACTGTTGCACCCTTCCGGACATTTCGCGCCGCGTTGTGCTCCACCGGGGGCCGGGTTTCCGCCAGGGGCCGCGCCGCCGTGCCGCGGCAGCCGCCCCGAGGGCCACGTGCGTCGTGCTGAAACCTTCCGCCCGGGGCGGTCAGGCGGTGGGCGCCGGCATCCCGGTGAGCGCGGTCAGGACGGGGTCCAGCGCGTCGTGGATCTCCTCGCCGATGCTGCGGAAGAACGTCAGCGGGGCGCCGTACGGGTCGTACACCTCGTCCGCGTCGGGGGTGGGCGCCAGCAGCCACCCGCGCAGGGCCGCCGCGGCGCGCACCAGGGACCGCGCGCGCTCGGTCACGCTGCCCTCCGGCAGCGTCGCCGGGTCTATCGCCTTCACCAGCCGGGTGAACTCCTTGAGCGTGAAGGTGCGCAGCCCCGCCGCGTGCCCCATGGAGATCACCTGGGCGCGGTGGTCGCGGGTCGCGGTCAGAACGAGGTCGGCGTCGATCACGTGGTCGTCGAGGAGTTCGCGGCCGAGGAACCCCGTGGGGTCGGCGGCGTACTCCGCGAGCACCGTGGCGGCGTGCGCCTCCATCGGCGAGCCCTCGTGCCCCCAGGTGCCGGCGCTCTCCACGACGATCCCCGCGGCGCCGTCACCGAGCCGCAGCGTCAGCTCGTGCCGGGTCAGCCGCTCGGCCATGGGCGAGCGGCAGACGTTGCCGGTGCAGACGTGGAGGATGCGGAACGGGCGCTCGCCGTGATCCCACTGCCCGGGTATGGGCGGTGTCAATTGCCGACCTCCAGGTCGGGGACGACCTCACGGAGCTGCTCCGCGCTGATCGCGCCCGCCCGCAGCAGGACGGGCACCTTGCCGGTGACGTCCACGATCGAGGACGGTACGGCCGCGGGCGTCGGGCCGCCGTCGAGGTAGATCGCGACGGAGTCGCCGAGCATCTCCTGCGCCGCGTCGCAGTCCTGCGGGGAGGGGTGACCGGTCAGGTTGGCGCTGGAGACGGCCATCGGGCCGGTCTCGGTCAGCAGTTCGATGGCGACCGGGTGCAGCGGCATGCGGACGGCCACGGTGCCGCGGGTGTCCCCCAGGTCCCACTGGAGCGACGGCTGGTGACGGGCGACGAGGGTGAGGGCGCCCGGCCAGAAGGCGTCGACCAGCTCCCAGGCCTGCTCGCTGAAGTCGGTGACCAGGCCGTGCAGGGTGTTCGGGGAGCCGACCAGGACGGGCGAGGGCATGTTGCGGCCCCGGCCCTTGGCCTCCAGCAGGTCGCCGACGGCCTCGGTGTTGAACGCGTCCGCGCCGATCCCGTAGACGGTGTCGGTGGGCAGCACCACGAGCTCGCCGCGGCGTACGGCGGACGCGGCCTCGCGCAGTCCGGCAACCCGGTCCGTCGCGTCCGAGCAGTCGTAACGCCGTGCCATCAGCAGACCTCCATGACGTGTGGCGCCGTGGTCACGGCGTCGCCTTGCGGGCAGTGGTGAACCGGGGACGGTTGTTGAGGTCGGGGTGGTCGGCGGCGTCCGCCCAGCCGGCCTCCTCGGTGAAGATCCAGGGCACCTGGCCGCCCTGGGTGTCGGCGTGCTCGATGACGACGACCCCGCCCGGCCGCAGCAGCCGGTGCGCGGTGCGCTCGATGCCGCGGATGGTGTCCAGGCCGTCCTCACCGGAGAACAACGCCATCTCGGGGTCGTGGTCGCGGGCCTCCGGCGCCACGTGCTCCCACTCGGTGAGCGGGATGTACGGCGGGTTGGAGATCACCAGGTCCACCTGGCCGTTGAGGTCCTGGAAGGCCTCCAGGGCGTTGCCCTGCCGCAGGTCGACCTTGCTGCCCTCGACGTTCTTGCGGGCCCACACCAGCGCCTCGTCGGACAGCTCCACCGCGTGCACCCGGCTGCGCGGCACCTCCTGCGCCAGGGCGAGCGCGATGGCGCCCGAACCGGTGCACAGGTCGACGATGAGCGGCTCGGCGACGTCCATGGCGCGCACGGCGTCTATGGCCCACCCGACGACCGACTCGGTCTCCGGGCGGGGCACGAAGACCCCGGGGCCCACCTGGAGCTCCAGGTACCGGAAGAACGCGCGGCCCGTGATGTGCTGCAGCGGCTCGCGGGCCTCACGGCGGGCCACGGCCTCCCAGTAGCGCGCGTCGAAGTCGGCGTCCGCGACGGTGTGCAGCGCGCCGCGCTTCACCCCGTGCACGTACGCCGCGAGCTCCTCGGCGTCGAACCGCGGCGAGGGAACGCCGGCGTCGGCCAGCCGCTGGGTCGCCTGGGCGACCTCGGCGAGCAGCAGGTTCACGTTCTCCGCCTCCGGTTCAGCTTCCGTCGCCCGCGGCAGCCAGCTTGGCGGCCGAGTCGGCGTCGACGCAGGCCTGGATCACCGCGTCCAGTTCCCCGTCGAGGACCTGGTCCAAGTTGTACGCCTTGAAGCCGACGCGGTGGTCGGAGATGCGGTTCTCCGGGAAGTTGTAGGTGCGGATGCGCTCGCTGCGGTCCACCGTCCGCACCTGGCTGCGGCGGGCGTCGGAGGCCTCGCGCTCGGCCTCCTCCTGCGCGGCGGCCAGCAACCGGGAGCGCAGGATGCGCATCGCCGACTCCTTGTTCTGCAGCTGGCTCTTCTCGTTCTGGCAGGAGACGACCAGCCCGGAGGGCAGGTGGGTGATGCGCACCGCGGAGTCGGTGGTGTTGACCGACTGGCCGCCGGGGCCCGAGGAGCGGTAGACGTCGATCCGCAGGTCGTTGGCGTTGACCTCGACCTCGACCTCGTCGGCCTCGGGGGTCACCAGCACACCGGCGGCGGAGGTGTGGATCCGGCCCTGCGACTCGGTGGCCGGCACGCGCTGGACGCGGTGCACGCCCCCCTCGTACTTCAGCCGGGCCCAGACGCCCTGGCCGGGCTCGGTGGCACCGTTGCCGCCCTTGGTCTTCACCGCGACCTGGACGTCCTTGTAGCCGCCGAGGTCGGAGGCGTTGGCGTCGATGATCTCGGTCTTCCAGCCCTGGCGCTCGGCGTAGCGCAGGTACATGCGCAGGAGGTCGCCGGCGAACAGCGCGGACTCCTCGCCGCCCTCGCCCGCCTTGACCTCCAGGATCACGTCCTTGTCGTCGCTGGGGTCACGCGGGACGAGCAGCAGCCGCAGGCGCTCGGTGAGCTCCTCGCGCTGCTTCTCCAGCTCCTTCACCTCGGCGGCGAAGTCGGGGTCGTCCGCGGCCAGTTCGCGCGCGGTGCCGATGTCCTCGCCGGTCTGCTTCCAGCCGCGGTAGGTGCCGATGATGGGGGTCAGCTCCGCGTAGCGCTTGTTGAGCTTGCGCGCGTTGGCCTGGTCGGCGAAGACCGCCGGGTCGGCAAGCTTCTTCTCGAGGTCGGCGTACTCGCCGATCAGTTCCTCGACCGCCTCGAACATCAGGATCCCTGCTTCTGGAAGGGGTGAACGCCGGTGTACCAGCCTGGGACGACAAAGCGCCGGTCCGGCCGCCGGAGGATATCCGGGCAGCCGTGGACCGGCGCTTTCGGGTCGCTACTTCTTGGCGGACCCGGCCGCCTTGCCGAAGCGGGCCTCGAAGCGGGCCACGCGGCCACCGGTGTCGAGGATCTTCTGCTTGCCCGTGTAGAACGGGTGGCACGCGGAGCACACGTCGGCGCGGATGACGCCCTCGGTGACGGTGCTGCGGGTGGTGAACGAGTTGCCGCAGGTGCAGCTGACCTGCGTCTCCACGTACTCCGGGTGGATGTCGCGCTTCAAGGGATTCTCCTAGTGTTCGGGAGGGTCCCGGGTCGTGCTGCGGGCTTGCGTCACGTGAACCGGGGCCGACGTACCAGTCTGCCAGCACTGGCCGCATCTGCCCAAACCGGGGTCCGCGGCGATCTATTCCGATCCCGTCGCGGACGGCTGCGAGGAGCTCCTGACCACACCGTTCGTGTCGACGTCATCACCCGCCGAGCCCTTCGTGGCGGACCTGGGGATCGGCTTGTCGGCCCGTAGCGCGGCCCAGACCTGCTCGGCCTGGTCGGGGATCGGCAGGACGCGGTTGGGGTCGGCGGGGTCGTAGCGCACCGGCATGGTGACCATGTTGATGTCCTTGGAGCCCAGGTCCTTCAGGCTCTCCCCGAGGCCGACCAGCTTCTTCACCGACGCCAGCTCCGAGTCGGTGGTGATGGCGCCGGTGGCGGTGTCGGCGATCTCGTAGAGCCGGGTCGGCGAGCTCAGCAGCCCGATGCTGTTCACCCGGTCCACCAGGGCGCTGAGGAAGGCCTGCTGCAGCCTTATCCGGCCCAGGTCGCTGCCGTCCCCCACCCCGTGACGGGTGCGGACCAGGCCGAGGGCCTGCTTGCCGTCGAGGTGGTGCGTGCCGGCCGGCAGGTGCAGATGGCTCCGGTTGTCGCTGATGGCCTGGCTGGTGGTGACGGTGACGCCGCCGAGGGCGTCGATGAGGTGCTGGAAGCCGGAGAAGTCGACCTCGATGTAGTGGTCCATGCGGATGCCGGTCATCGTCTCGGCCGTCTTGACCGCGCAGGCCGGGCCGCCGATCGAGTACGCCTCGTTGAACATCTCGCCCCGGCGGGGCGGGGCCGTGCCGCCGCCGGGCTCGGCACACGCCGGGCGGTCGACGAGGGTGTCGCGGGGGATGCTCACCACGCTCGCCCGGTGGTGCCCCTGGTAGACGTGGACGATCATCGCGGTGTCGGAGCGGGCGGTGCCGTCGTCCTGGCCGCCGCCGGCCTTCTGGTTGCTGCCGGAGCGGGAGTCGGAGCCGAGGACGAGGATGTCCATCGAGCCGTTGTCGACGTCGGCCGGCCGGTCGCGTCCGAGGAGGGCGTTGATGTCGATGCCCCTGATGTTGCCGTTGAGCTTGAGGTAGAGGCAGCCGACGGCGGTGGTGGCCAGCAGGAGGAACGTCGCCACGACCCAGGCGGTGATCCGCAGGGCCCGTCGGCGGGGGCTGCGCCGGCGTCGCCGGGCGGCTCGTCCGTCGTCCGCGTGATCGGCCATCGGCTCCTCTGTCCTGATCGGCTCCTCATGGTTGGGGTACCCGTTCCCGTGCCCGATCAGGCACGGGAGAGGTGCCCGCACAGGGCAATGACAGCGGGTCCGGGAGCGCCCCGCCTCGGGACGCGCCGGATCCGCCGCAGGTGAGAGCCATCCGGTCGGTGCCGCGGGCGGGCACGAGCGGCCGCGCACGAGCGGCCGGGGACGACGGAAGGCCGGTCCCGTCACCGAAGTGACGGGACCGGCCTCCTGGGCCGTGCCGACGCCGGGGCGTCAGTCGTTGTTGCCGCCCGGGGTGGTCTTGGCGATCTGCATCAGGAACTCGGCGTTGGACTTGGTCTGCTTCATCTTGTCCAGCAGCAGCTCGATCGCCTGCTGCGAGTCGAGCGCATGCAGCACCCGGCGCAGCTTCCAGACGATGTTCAGCTCGTCCGGAGCCAGCAGGATCTCCTCCTTGCGGGTGCCGGACGGGTCGACGTCCACCGCGGGGAAGATCCGCTTGTCGGCGAGCTTCCGGTCGAGCTTGAGCTCCATGTTGCCGGTGCCCTTGAACTCCTCGAAGATCACCTCGTCCATGCGCGAGCCGGTCTCGACCAGCGCGGTGGCCAGGATGGTCAGCGAGCCGCCGTCCTCGATGTTGCGCGCGGCACCGAAGAAGCGCTTCGGCGGGTACAGCGCGGTCGAGTCGACACCACCGGACAGGATGCGGCCGGAGGCGGGCGCCGCGAGGTTGTACGCGCGGCCCAGACGGGTGATGGAGTCCAGCAGGACGACGACGTCGTGGCCCAGCTCCACCAGCCGCTTGGCGCGCTCGATGGCGAGCTCGGCGACGGTGGTGTGGTCCTCGGCGGGACGGTCGAAGGTCGAGGAGATGACCTCGCCTTTCACCGACCGCTGCATGTCGGTGACCTCTTCCGGACGCTCGTCGACGAGGACGACCATCAGGTGGCACTCGGGGTTGTTGCGGGTGATCGCGTTGGCGATGGCCTGCATGATGATCGTCTTACCGGTCTTCGGCGGGGCCACGATCAGGCCGCGCTGGCCCTTTCCGATCGGGGCGACCAGGTCGATGATCCGGGTGATCAGCTGGCCGGGCTCGTTCTCCAGCCGCAGCCGCTCCTGCGGGTACAGCGGGGTGAGCTTGCCGAACTCCGGACGGCCGCGGCCGCTCTCCGGCGCCATGCCGTTGACGGAGTCCAGGCGCACCAGGGCGTTGAACTTCTCGCGGCGCTCGCCGTCCTTCGGCTGCCGGACGGCACCGGTGACGTGGTCACCCTTGCGCAGGCCGTTCTTGCGGACCTGGGCGAGCGAGACGTACACGTCGTTCGGGCCGGGCAGGTAGCCCGAGGTCCGGATGAACGCGTAGTTGTCGAGGATGTCGAGGATGCCCGCGACCGGGATCAGGACGTCGTCGTCGGCGACCTGCGGCTCACCCGCGAAGTCGTCGCGGCGGTTGCCGCCCCGCCCGCGGCGGTCGCGGTAACGGCCCCGGCGCCGGCGGCCGCTGCCGTCGAACTCGTCGTCGTCCTGGTGGCCGCCGCCCTGCGGACCGCCGCCCTGCTGCTGGCCCTGGGGGCCGCCGCCCTGCTGCTGACGCTGCTGGCCGCCGTCCTCGCCGCCCTTGCGGCGGTCGCGCTGACGGTCCCGCTGACGGTCGCGGCGGCTCTCGCGGCGCTCGTCGCCGCCCTTGGCGTCGCCGGACCTGCCCTCGGCGCTGTCCACGGCGGCCTCGGCACGGCCCTCGGCGGACTGCTCGGCCTTGGCGGACTCCGCCTTGGCGGACTCCGCCTTGGCCTTGGCCGCGGGTGCGGTCTTCTCGCCGGCCGGCTGGCCGGGGATCTCGATCTGCTTCGGCTGCTGCTCGGCGCCCTGGTTCCCGGCCTCGGCGGATTCACCCGTACGGGTGCGCGAGGTCGCCCGGCGCTTCGGCTTCTCGGCGGCGGGCGCGCCCTCGGAGGCGGTGGCCTTGGCGCCGCTGCCGGACTGCGCGGCCTTGATGGTCTCGATGAGCTGGCTCTTGCGCATCCGCGCGGTGCCCTTGATGCCGAGACCGGAGGCGAGCTGCTGCAGCTCGGCCAGGACCATGCCGTCAAGACCGGTACCGGCGCGGCGGCGCCGCGCGGCGGGGGCAGTGGCAGCACCGGTGGCAGGCGCGGCAGCATCGGACGCGGCGACAGGGCTGTCTGCGCGTACGCCCATCAGATCGGTGGTGTCGCTCACGAAGGGTCCTTCCCTGGAGCGGACGTCGGCCTGTCTGGCTCGGCGACCGGTCGTGCTGTCCGGATCCGGTCCTTATCACTTACGCCGGACCCGGGGCGGTGGTCCGCCTGATGGCGGAGGAAATGATGTGGAACAAAAAAACACAGTTACCGGCGAGGTGAGAGTCCACTCTCGGGTGAAACGTCACCCGCGCCGTCTCCGGAGCGTGCTCGGCACTGCCCAGGCAGGCTGCCTATGCGGTGTGGGAGGCTCCCGGAAGAATGGGCGGTCCCGATGCGGGACACAAGGCACCGGGACAACAGGTCCAGCAGGCGGGCGCCTGAGTCCACGGGTGCAGCAATGAGATTAACACTACCGGATCCAACAAACATTCCCCCTCTCTACGACCGGCAATCGTGTCACTGCCCCACAGCGAGCGGCAGCACACTCGCCCCCGCCGCGTCGAGGGCCAGGCGGTTCGCCGCCCACCCCTCGGCCGCCAGCCGGGAGACCTTGTCGGCGGTGTCCTCGTCCGCCAGCGCCAGCACCGTGGGTCCCGCACCCGAGATGACAGCGGGGACGCCCTCGGCGCGCAGCCGGTTCACCAGTGCCGTGCTCTCCGGCATCGCGGGCGCCCGGTACTCCTGGTGCAGCCGGTCCTCGGTGGCGGGGAGCAGCAGGTCGGGGCGCCGGGTGAGGGCCTCGACCAGGAGTGCGGCGCGTCCCGCGTTGACCGCGGCGTCCACGTGCGGGACGGTGCGCGGCAGCAACCCCCGGGCGGTCTCGGTCAGCACCGGCCTGCCCGGCACGAAGACCACCGGAACGACCGACTCGCAGGGGTCCATACGGACCGCGTGGGCGGCCCCGCCCTCGGTCCAGGCCAGTGTGAAGCCGCCGAGCAGACAGGCGGCGACGTTGTCCGGGTGGCCCTCGATCTCGTTGGCCAGTTCCAGCAGCGCGGCGTCGTCGAGCTTCTCCTGCCCGCCTATCGTCACCGCGCGGGCGGCCATGATGCCCGCGCAGATGGCGGCGGAGGAGGAACCGAGGCCGCGGCCGTGCGGGATGCGGTTGGCGCACACGACCTCCAGGCCGCGCGGCTGACCGCCGAGCAGGTCGAAGGCGGTGCGCAGGGACCGTACGACCAGGTGGTTCTCGTCGCGGGAGAGCGAGTCGGCGCCTTCGCCGGCAATGTCGACGTGCAGACCGGAGTCGGCCACCCGGACCACGACGTCGTCGTAGAGTCCGAGCGCCAGGCCGAAGGCGTCGAAGCCCGGTCCGAGGTTGGCGCTGGTCGCGGGGACCCGCACTCGGACGGCGGCGGCGCGGAAGGCTGGTCCGGCCATCGTTCGATGACTCTCCTTGTTTCCAGGGCGTTTCTGCCTCGCGATGCCGCGGCATCGTTGCCGTACGGCGGCGAGGACTTGGGGGACCGTACCAAGGGGATCCCGCGAGGAGGATGCCAATGGCATGGGCCAGAACGGCGTGCGGCGGCGCCGGTGTGGGGCAAGCCTATCGAAGGAAGGTTCTCCTGCGACATAGGGCGCACGGACAGCGCGTGATGCGTGTCGCGTGCGGTTCCGTGCGCCCCTGTCGTCCCGTGGGGTCAGAGCAGCCCGAGCCGGTCCGCGGCGGTGTCGGCGTCCACCGGGACCGTGATGGGCTGCGGCGCGCCGGCGACCGCCCAGTCGGGGTCCTTCAGGCCGTTGCCGGTGACGGTGCAGACGATCCGCTGGCCAGGGTCGACCGCGCCCTGCTCGGCGGCCTTCAGCAGCCCGGCGACGCTCGCGGCGGAGGCCGGCTCGACGAAGACGCCCTCCTGCGCGGCGAGCAGCCGGTACGCCGACAGGATCTGACGATCCGTCACCGAGTCGATCAGGCCCCCGGATTCGTCCCGCGCCTCCTCGGCGAACTGCCACGACGCCGGGTTGCCGATCCGGATCGCGGTGGCGATCGTCTGCGGCTGGCGCACCGGGTGGCCCAGCACGATCGGCGCGGCGCCGGCGGCCTGGAAGCCCCACATGCGCGGATTGCGCGTCGACACGCCGTCCGCGCGGTATTCGCGGTAGCCCTTCCAGTAGGCGGTGATGTTCCCGGCGTTGCCGACCGGCAGCACATGGATGTCCGGCGCGTCGCCGAGCGCGTCCACGATCTCGAAGGCGGCGGTCTTCTGGCCCTCGATACGGGCCGGGTTCACCGAATTGACCAGCGCCACCGGGTACTTGTCGGACAGGCCGCGGGCCAGGTCCAGGCAGTCGTCGAAGTTGCCGTCCACCTGAAGGATGCGCGCCCCGTGCACCAGCGCCTGGCCCATCTTGCCCAGCGCGATCTTGCCCTGCGGCACCAGGACGGCGCACACCATCCCGGCCCGCACCGCGTACGCGGCGGCCGAGGCGGAGGTGTTGCCGGTGGAGGCGCAGATGACCGCCTGCGCGCCCTCCTCCTTCGCCTTGGAGATCGCCATGGTCATGCCGCGGTCCTTGAAGGAGCCGGTGGGGTTGGCGCCCTCCACCTTCAGGTACACGTCGCAGCCCGTGCGCTCGGACAGCACCTGGGCGGGGACCAGCGGGGTCCCGCCCTCCAGCAACGTGACCACGGGGGTCGCCGCGCCGACCGGGAGCCGCTCCCGGTACTCCTCGATGAGGCCGCGCCACTGGTGGGTGGCCGGCACGCGGCCGGCAGACACTGCGTTCATCGCTGGATTACTCCCCTTCCACACGCATGATGCTGGCGACGCCCCGGACGGTGTCGAGCTTGCGCAGCGCCTCGACGGTCGCCGCGAGCGCCGCGTCCGGCGCCCGGTGGGTGACGACGACGAGCGACGCCTCCCCGCCCTCCCGTCGCCCGCCACCACCCTGCTCGACGACGACTCCGTCGCCGCCGCCCGGATTCCTTCCCTGCTGACGAACGGTGTCGATCGACACCTGGTGCTCGGCGAAGACCGTGGCCACCTGGGCCAGGACACCCGGTTTGTCCGCCACGTCCAGGCTGATGTGGTACCGCGTCACCACGTCACCCATCGGGCTGACGGTGAGCTGCGCGTACGCCGACTCCCCCGGCCCGGTGGTGGCGGCCAGCTTGTTGCGGCAGGTCGCCACCAGGTCGCCCAGCACCGCGGAGGCCGTCGGCGAGCCGCCCGCCCCGGGGCCGTAGAACATCAGCTGGCCGGCGGCCGCGGCCTCCACGAAGACCGCGTTGTACGCCTCGCGCACGCTGGCCAGCGGGTGCGTCAGCGGGATCATCGCCGGGTGGACGCGGGCGGTGACCGAACGGCCGTCGGCGCTGCGCTCGCAGATCGCCAGCAGCTTCACCGTGCAGCCCATCTTCTTGGCCGAGGCGATGTCGGACGCGGTGACCTCGGTGATCCCCTCGCGGTGCACGTCGTCGATGGTCACCCGGGTGTGGAAGGCGATGCCCGCCAGGATCGCGGCCTTGGCGGCGGCGTCGAAGCCCTCCACGTCGGCGGTGGGGTCGGCCTCGGCGTAGCCCAGCGCGGTGGCCTCGTCCAGCGCCTCGGAGTAGCCGGCGCCGGTGGTGTCCATCTTGTCGAGGATGAAGTTGGTCGTGCCGTTGACGATGCCCAGCACCCGGTTGACCTTGTCGCCGGCCAGCGACTCGCGCAGCGGGCGGATCAGCGGGATGGCGCCGGCGACCGCGGCCTCGTAGTAGAGGTCCACCCCGTGCTCGACGGCCGCGGCGTGCAGCGCGGCACCGTCGGCGGCCAGCAGCGCCTTGTTGGCGGACACCACGCTGGCGCCGTGCTCGAAGGAGGTGGTGATCAGGGAGCGGGCGGGCTCGATGCCGCCGATCACCTCGACGACCACGTCGATGTCCCCGCGTTTGACCAGGGCGGTCGCGTCGGTGGTGAGCAGCTCGGCGGGCACGCCCGCGCGCACCCGGTTGGGCCGCCGTACCGCGATGCCGGCGAGCTCCACCGGTGCGCCGATCCGCGCGGCGAGGTCGTCCGCGTGCGTCGTCATGATGCGCGCCACCTCTGAGCCGACAACACCACAGCCCAGCAGCGCCACCTTCAGCGGACGCGTACGCATCATCCGACCTCGCTTCGCGGTTTACGGCTTTTCAAGCCTCTTGGACGGTCCCAGTCTCACGCACCGGACGGAAGTTTCCACGTGCTGTCCGGATCGCGAGACCGGTCTCCTTCGATGTGAGATTTCACGTCAGCCGACGTCGAGACGCAGGAGATCTTCTTCCGTCTCGCGCCTGACGATCACCCGGGCCTCGCCGTCCTTGACGGCGACCACCGGGGGGCGCAGGGCGTGGTTGTAGTTGCTGGCCATCGAGCGGCAGTACGCACCCGTCGCCGGCACCGCCAGCAGGTCGCCGGGCGCCAGGTCGGCGGGGAGGAAGGCGTCGCGCACCACGATGTCGCCCGACTCGCAGTGCTTGCCGACGACCCGGCTCAGCATCGGCTCGGCGTCGCTCGACCGCGACACCAGCGCGACGCTGTACTCGGCGTCGTACAGCGCGGTGCGGATGTTGTCCGACATGCCGCCGTCCACGCTCACGTACGTCCGCAGGCCCTCCAGCGGCTTGATCGTCCCCACCTCGTACAGGGTGAACGCCGTCGGGCCCACGATCGCCCGGCCCGGCTCGACCGACAGCCGCGGGACGGCGAGCTCCGCGCCCCGGCACTCGCGGGAGACGATCTCCCCCAGCGACTTGGCGATCTCGTGCGGCTCGCGCGGGTCGTCGTCCGGGGTGTACGCGATGCCGAGGCCGCCGCCGAGGTCGATCTCGGGCAGCTCCACCCCGTGCTCGTCGCGGATCTGCCGCAGCAGGCCGGTCACCCGGTGCGCCGCCACCTCGAAGCCGGAGGTGTCGAAGATCTGCGAGCCGATGTGCGAGTGGATGCCGACCAGTTCGAGCGAGTCCAGGCGCAGCACCCGGCGCACCGCCTCGGCCGCGTCCCCGCCGCCCAGGGAGAAACCGAACTTCTGGTCCTCGTGCGCGGTGGCGATGAACTCGTGGGTGTGCGCCTCGACGCCGACCGTGACGCGGACCTGCACCCGCTGCCGCCTGCCCAGCTTCTGCGCGGCGTCCGCCACCCGGACGATCTCCTGGAACGAGTCCACCACGATCCGCCCCACCCCGGCCTCGACGGCCTGGCGGATCTCCTCGGTGGTCTTGTTGTTGCCGTGCAGCGCGATCCGGTCGGCCGGCATCCCCGCGGACAGCGCCACGGCCAGTTCCCCGCCGGAGCACACGTCGAGGTTGAGCCCCTCCTCGTTCAGCCAGCGCACCACGGCGCGGGACAGGAACGCCTTGCCCGCGTAGAAGACGTCGGCGTCCGCGCCGAAGGCCTCGCGCCAGGCACGGCAGCGGGCCCGGAAGTCGGCCTCGTCCAGGATGTAGGCGGGGGTGCCGAACTCCTCCGCGAGGCCGCGGACGTCCAGTCCGCCGACGGTGGCGACGCCCTCGGCGTCGCGGGTGACGGTACGGGCCCAGACCCGGGGGTCCAGGGTGTTCAGGTCGGCGGGCGGCGCCGCGTAGTGACCCTCGGGGAGGACGTCGGCGTAACGGGGCCCGGCGGGGTGTGCGGAACGGCTCATCGTCTCGTGCTCTCTGCTCTCACAGGTGTCGGGGGGCGCTGATGCCGAGCAGGGTCAGGCCGTTGGCGAGCACGGTCCCGGCGGCGTCGGCGAGCGCCAGGCGGGCCCCGTGAACGGCCGAGGGTTTCTCCTCGCCCTTCGGCAGCGCCGGGCACTCGTCGTGGAAACGGAGGAAGGCATCGGCCGTGCGCTCCAGCAACCGCGCCACCCGGTCGGGTGCGCCGTGCCGGGCAGCGGCCTCCACGGTGCGGGGGAAGTCGGCGATCAGGCCGAGCAGTTCGGTCTCCGCGGGATCCCGGCGGCCGGATTCGGCGCCGGGTTCCAGGCCCAGGTCGTAGGCATTGCGCAACAGGGCCCGGCTTCGGGCGTGAGCGTACCGGACCCGGAACAGGGGGTTGTCCTCGCGCTGCGCCAGGTGCGCCGCGGGGTCGGTGCGGGGGGCGTCCTCGGCGGGCGGGCGCAGCAGCGCCCAGGCGGTGGCGTCGGCGCCGAGGCTGCCGGCCAGCTCGTCCGGCGTCTCCCGTACGGGGTACGGCCGCCGCGCGGGCGGCTCGATGCCGGTGGCCGCGTGGAGCCGGCGGAGGGCGGCGGCGTAGGCGTCGGCACGGCCCTCGCCGCTGGGTGCGGGGAGGGCCGCGGCCTCGTGCTCCCCCACCCCGTAGCGGTGGCCCTGCTCGCGTACGAGATCGACGAGGGCCTCGTAGGACTCCCCCTGGAGGGTGATGTTGAGGAACCCCGGTGCGGCGACGTCCACCCGGGCGATGCCGGGGGCGGCGGCGAGCCGGCGGCCGATGACGTCCGCGACGGCGAGCGGCGCGACGCCGGTCAGGGGGGCCAGCTGCAGGGCCACGTTCGTGGCGTAGTCCCCGCACCCGGGCCGCGGCGGCCTGCGCACGACGACCCGCTCGGGCACCGGGCCCGCGAGGCTGAGCTCGTCGGCCTCCACGGCACGACGGACCGTGGCGAGC
This sequence comes from Streptomyces sp. PA03-1a, assembly GCF_033792805.1. Taxonomy (NCBI): domain Bacteria; kingdom Bacillati; phylum Actinomycetota; class Actinomycetes; order Kitasatosporales; family Streptomycetaceae; genus Streptomyces; species Streptomyces sp. PA03-1a. The sequence goes on along the minus strand of NZ_JARAVO010000065.1, from coordinate 2,957 downwards.
ACGGTGCGGGAGAGCTCAGCGGGGGTCACAGACGCAAGCGTAGGCGAGGAGGGGGGTACCGACGCGAACGGGTTTCACCCTTTGGTCATCCCTGGTCACCCGCCGTCAGGCAGTGCCCGGGGTGCCCGCCGACGCGCCTTGCTGGGGTGCGTCGACGTCCTTGTCGACGAGCCCGCGCACCACGCTGAGCAGCTCGCCGGGCTCGAAGGGCTTGCTGAGGAAGGCGTCCACCCCGGCGGCGACGCCGCGCTCCACCTCGGCCTGAGTGCAGGCGCTGACCACGACGATCCGCACGTCACGGGTGCGGGGGTCCGAGCGGAGGCGGGCCGCCGTCCGTATCCCGTCCAGCCGCGGCATGACGACGTCCAGGGTCACCACATCGGGGCGCACCTGCTGCACCACGTCCAGGCATTCGGCACCATCGGCCGCGGTCACGACCTCGAAGCCCTCCAGCTCGAGGTTGACCCTGATCAGCTGCCGGATGACCTTGTTGTCGTCGACGACAAGCACCCGGCCGGACTCGCCCGGCACATTCAGAGCCTAGGCGCGCCGGATCGGATGCGTCCGCGTTTTCCCCATTCCTTCCCCGACCGGGGGACCCCGCACCGGTACGCCGGACACGCGCCGCCGCCATGGGCTATGCCACCGGCACGCGGCGCGGGGCACGCCCGGCACCCCCTCCCCACCAGCAACCCGCCTCCCCGGAAACCCTGTACACGGACACCCCTTCCAGGCTGGTAAGGTTTCACCCGTCGCCGCCACAGCGGCCGACACGCCCCCGTAGCTCAGGGGATAGAGCAACGGCCTCCGGAGCCGTGTGCGCAGGTTCGAATCCTGCCGGGGGCACCTCGCACGAGGTGCCAAAAGACCCCGCCACCAGCCAAGACGCTGGATGCGGGGTCTTTGCGTATGCGCAGGCGTGTGCCGCCGGAAGTGGGTCTAGGACGGGGTCTGTGGACTATCCGTGGACGGGATCTTGGGGCATCAGACCAGGTCAGCGGGCAGATATGGCGAAAGGCCCCGGACGCGTCCAGGGGCCAGTCCACGCGGGAGCGCGCCGATCGTCACTCGTACTCGCGCAGCAGATCCTCGATCCGGCGGTTCGCGACCTCCTGCCGGCCGTCAATGCACTTGGCATACCGGCTCAGCAGCACCTCCACGCTGTTGCCCGCCGTGATTGCCTCCTCGCCGGCGTTCAGCCACGTCGACAGCGCCGAGTGCGAACGCCGGGCGAGCGGTGAGGCGGCCACCGCAGGGGGCAGCGCCAGCAGGCGAGCCTCCTGCCAGAGCCGGTAGTAGGAGGTCGAGGAGACCACGCCCCGCCCTCGCTGGGTTGGGCGGGACGACAAGACAAGCAGACAGCCTTCCGTCCCATCCGGCACGCCTGGTGTGCGAGGTCGCCTGTAGCGCGACTAGCCTGCGCCACCTAACACGCGAACGGATTCACCAACGCAGAGTCCTACTCACCGCGCGTGAGTGACCGCCACCCACAAACTGCGCGGAATGCGGGAGGTCCGTACGACGGGACAAAGTGCTCAGCCGGTGATGGCAGCCTGGCTCAACCTCTTGAGCACGTCCTCGGGAGACAACTGCGAGTCCCGCAACTTCTCGTATCCGGCAACAACCTCATCCGGGTCCAAGCCTGCCTCTCGCGCCTTGCTACGCAGGTCAGCGAGGTCGATGGCATCCCTAAGCGCCTGCTTCGCGGCCTCGGCGTCCTGATGTTGCAGCCGCTTAGCCGCTTCCTGCTGACCACGCTTCCACATGTACCAACCTCCGCCAGCGCCGCCTCCAAAGAGGGCACCAGCAGCGGCGAAGATGAGAATAGGCATCTCCGGTCCCTTCGTTGTCGATCACAGGCTGCCATGTCCGTGCCGCCATCGCGGGCGAATCGGAGGAAAAGGGCGAGCCGTGGCTTCGATGCCAACTGCCTGGCAACGGCAGATGAGTGCACTTCGCCCTCACCACGAGAAGGGACGCCATCCCCGGATCGAAGCCGGACCGCACATTCGGCAACCTCGGTGGCGTCCACGCTGTCGTTCACCCAGGTCGACAGCGCCGAGTACCGCAGGCCGTACGGGCGGCACGCGAGGAGTGATGCGGCCACCGCCAGCGGCAGCGCGAGCAGCCGGCCAACCAGGCGCCGACCACGCGCACGCCGATAGCCGAGTCGAGCAGAACCGAGCGCCGCTATCCTCGTCCCGGGTTGGATCATGGCGCAAGGCAGCCTGAGCATGCTGCCGTGCCAGCGCCGTCAGGTGCGGGCGGACGAATTAATGGGTGGGGGATCTCGTGGATGTGACCACGCTTGCCGTCGCGCTGATCAGCGTCGGAGGAACGATCGGCGGAACGCTGGGTGGCGCTGTGCTTAGCCAGCGTGCCAGCCGGGAGCAAATCGAGCGTGCTGAGCGTAAACAGGAGCGGGAGCGCCAGGAGCAAGCTCTGCAAGCCAAACGCGATCTCTACGCCGCTCTGAACACGACGGCTCGCGCCTACCGCTTCGCAGCCCGAGACGCCGTTCGAGCATCCGAGCGTGGTGAAAGCGTCGACCCGGCAGCTCTCGACGCCGCCAAGGAGGCCTGGGCCGACCAGTACTCTCAAGCGCAGATGGCGCTCGCCAAGGACGTCCTGGGCGTAGCGTCGAAGCTCAACAGGGCGCTCGGAGTCGGGTACTCAGTCGTCAAGCAGTTGCCGAGCAGGGGTCTGCTGCAGGTTTGGGTGACAGGTTCGGTCACGCGGCCTGGAGGGCCGGTGGGGTCATGACGGTCTCGAATTCGATGGGGGTCAGGCGGCCGAGTGCGGCTTGTCTGCGGCGGCGGTGGTAGGTCCGCTCGATCCAGGTGACGATCGCGATCCGGAGTTCTTCGCGGGTGGCCCAGCTCCGGCGGTCGAGGACGTTCTTCTGCAGCAGGCTGAAGAAGGACTCCATGGCCGCGTTGTCTCCGGCTGCCCCGACT
>NZ_JARAVO010000064.1:0-39854 GCF_033792805.1 Streptomyces sp. PA03-1a | reverse complement strand
CCGTGAGCCCCCGTTTTCCCCGTGAGCCCCCGTTTCCCCCGTCGACCGACGGGCGCGGCCGCCCGGACATGCGACCCGGCGGCGTGCTCGTTACGATCGCCGTCGATTCTTCCGGTCCGGCGCCGCCGGTGGATCACCCCCGGGATGGAGTTCGCGGTCCACCCTCGGGTGGAGTGGAAGGCCGTCCGGAGAAAGGCGCGGGATCGTGATACGGGTCGTGATCGTCGACGACGAGACACTGGTCAGGACCGCCCTGCGGCGCATCCTGGAGTCCGCGGGCGACATCGGTGTGGTCGCGGACTGCGACAGCCGCGCGGCACTGGCCGCCGTCCGCGCGCGCAAGCCCGACCTGGTGCTCCTGGACACGGTGATGCCGGAACCCGACGGGCTGACCGTGCTGCGGGCCGTACGGGCGCTGCCCGATCCGCCGGCCGTCGCGATGCTCACCGGATTCGACACCAGCGCCCACATCACCGCCGCCATGCGCGCGGGCGCGACCGGCTTCCTGCTCAAGGACACGGCGGTCGCCACCCTCATCGACGCCGTCCGCGTGCTCGCCTCCGGCGGGACGGTCTTCACGCCCACCGTCAGCCGCGCCGTGGTCGACGGCTACCTGGGCACGGCCGACGCCCAGGAGGCCGACCCCGCCGGGGCGCCCCTGGACCGGCTGACCGGACGGGAGCGGGAGGTGCTGCTGCTGGTCGCCGGGGGCCTGTCGAACCTGGAGATCGCCGAGCGGCTGCACATCACCGTCGCCACGGTGAAGGACCACGTCCGCGCCCTGCTGCGCAAGCTCGACGCGCCGAACCGGGTGTCGCTGGCGATCCTGGCGCACCGGGCCGGGCTCTCGCCGGGGAGCGCCGCGTGAGGCTCCCCCGGGCCGTCGCCGACGGGTGCCTGGTCGCCGTCGCGGCGACCGAGGCCTGGGCGACCCGCTCCCTGGGCGGTCCCCTCGCGCTGTCGGCGGCGTACCTGGCCGCCGGCGCCCTCGCGCTGCGCCGCCGGCTGCCGCTGACGGTGCTGCTGGCGACGCTGCCCGCCCTGTCGCTGGGCTATGTGTGGCTGGCCCCCATGGCCGCGCTGTACACGATCGCCGCCGACGGCGGCGCCCTGACCGTGGCCCGCGCCCGGCGGCTGCTGCGGCGGGGGCCGCAGCCGCTCCCCGGCCGGAGGCGGATCCCGCCGCCCATGGTGGTGACGCTGGGCAGCGCGGCAGCCGTCGCCTTTGTGTCGTTCTTCCCCTGGCCGTGGATCGGGGAGGTCGACTGGGCCCCCGCCGCGACCGTGCTCGCGGTGCTGCTGTCGGCACTGCTGGCCGTGGCCCCGACGGCGCTGGGGCTGCTCGCCGCGTCACGCCGGGAGCTCGCGGCGCGGCTCGCCGAGCTGGCGGAGAGCCGGGAGCGGGAACGGCGGCTGGCCGCGGAACGGGCGGTGGTGCGGGAGCGCACCCGGCTCGCGCGGGAGATGCACGACACCGTGGCCCACCACATCAGCCTGATCGCCGTGCAGTCGGGCGCGCTGGAGGCGACCGCCCGGGGCGAGGAGGCGCGGGCCGCGGCCGGTACGGTGCGGCAGCTCAGCCGCGACGCCCTGGACGAACTGCGGCATATGGTGGGGCTGTTGCGGATGCCGGTGGCGGTGGGCGGCGAGGACGCCGGCCCGGGCCTCGCGGATCTGCCCACCCTCCTCGCCGCGGCCGGGCCGCAGGTGTACGGCGACCTGACCGCCCTGGGCCGGCCCGGGTGCCCGCCGCCGGTGCAGCACGCGGCGTACCGCACCGTGCAGGAGGCCCTGACCAACGTGCGCAAGCACGCTCCCGGCGCGCGCACCGAGGTGACCGTACGGCTCGCCGCCGACGCGCTGCACGTCGCGGTGCGCAACGCGCCGTGCGGCGGGGGCGCGCCCGGCCCGGCGCTGCCGTCCGGCGGCCACGGCCTCACCGGGCTGCGCGAGCGCGCCGCCCAGCTGGGCGGCACCCTGGACGCGGGTCCGGAGCCGGACGGCGGCTTCCTGGTGCGGGCGACACTGCCGCTGGCCGCGGACCGGTGACCCGGTGACCCGGCGGCTCAGTCCCGCGGTACGCGGACCAAACCCTCCTGGATGACGGAGACGGCGAGCCGCCCGTCCTGGGTGTAGATGCGCGCGGTGCCGAGCCCGCGCCCGCCGGAGGCCGACGGGCTCTGCTGGTCGTACAGCAGCCACTCGTCGGCGCGGAACGGCCGGTGGAACCACATGGCGTGGTCCAGGCTGGCGCCCACCACGTCGCCGACCGCCCAGCCGCCGCGCCCGTGGGCGAGCAGCACGGAGTCCAGCAGCGTCATGTCCGACACATAGGTGGCGAGGCAGACGTGGAGCAGCGGGTCGTCGGCGAGCTTCCCGTTGGTGCGGAACCACACCTGGGAGCGGGGCTCACGCGGCCCGGCCCCGGCGGCGAGGAAGGGCGGGGCGTCGACGTAGCGCAGGTCGACGGCGGCGCGGGCCTCCAGGAGGCGGTCCACGACCGAGGGGTCGGGGAACCGGTCCCTGTGCGGCCGCAGCAGCTCCTCGCCGGTGGGCAGGCTCTCCGGGTCGGGCGCCGGCGGCATCGGCTCCTGGTGCTCCAGCCCGTCCTCGTACGTCTGGAAGGACGCGGACAGGTGGAAGATCGGCTGCCCGTGCTGCACCGCGACCACCCGGCGGGTGGTGAAGGAGCGGCCGTCGCGGATGCGGTCGACCTGGTAGACGATCGGCGCGCCCGGGTCGCCCATGCGCAGGAAGTAGGCGTGCAGGGAGTGGGCGTCGCGTCCTTCCGGGACCGTGCGCCCCGCCGCGACCAGCGCCTGTGCGGCGACCTGGCCCCCGAAGACGCGGGGGACGACGGCGGGGCGGCTGGCGCCGCGGAAGATGTCCTGCTCGATCCGCTCGAGGTCGAGGAGATCGAGCAGGGACTGCAGTGCGTGGTTGGTCACGTGTGTCTCTCGGGGTCGGCGGACCGTCCGGTCACAGCCCCATCGACTTGGCGATGATCGACTTCATGACCTCGCTGGTGCCGCCGTAGATGCGGTGCACGCGGTTGTCCGCGTACAGGCGGGCGATCGGGTACTCCAGCATGTAGCCGTAGCCACCGTGCAGCTGGAGGCAGCGGTCGATGACCTTGGCCGCGGTCTCGGTGCAGAAGAGCTTGGCGCGCGCGGCGTCGGCGGCGGTGAAGTCACCGAGCTCGTGGGCCTCCAGGGCGCGGTCGACGACGGCCTGCATGGCGTCGACGTCGGAGGCGCACTCGGCGAGCACGAACTTGGTGTTCTGGAACTCGGCGACGCTCTTGCCGAAGACCTTGCGGTCGCGCACGTACTGGGCCGCGAAGCGGACGGCGGCGTCGGCCTGGGCGTAGGAACCGAAGGCGATCGCCAGGCGCTCGACCGGCAGGTTGTGGGCGAGGTAGGAGAAGGCCTTGCCCTCCTCGCCGAGCAGGTCCTCGACGGGGACCTTGACGTCGGTGAAGGACAGCTCCGCGGTGTCGGAGGTGCGCAGGCCGATCTTCTCCAGCTTGCGGCCGACGGCGTAGCCCTCGCTCGTGGTGTCGACCGCGAGGATCGACAGACCGCGGCGGCGGTCCTCCGGGGTGGCCGGCGAGGTGCGGCAGACCACCAGCACGCGGTCGGCGACCACGCCGCCGGTGATGAAGGTCTTGGCGCCGTTGAGGACGTAGTGGGTGCCGTCCTCGGAGAGCTTCGCGGTGGTGGTCATGCCGGCCAGGTCGGAGCCGGTGCCGGGCTCGGTCATGGCGATGGCGGTCATCATGTCGCCGCTGATGAAGTCGGGCAGCCAGCGCTTCTTCTGCTCCTCGTTGGCGAACTCCAGGAGGTACGGGAGCACCAGGCCGGTGTGCACGCCGCTGCTGCCGAAGCTGACGCCGGCGCGGGCGCACTCCTCGGTCACCACGGCGCTGAACTTCCAGCCCGTGATGCCGGCGCCGCCGTACTCCTCGGGCACCTCGATGCCGAAGATGCCCAGCTCGCCCAGGCGCCGGTAGAAGTCGCGGGGCGGGTACCCCGCCTCCTCCCACTCGGGGTAGACGGGCACGACCTCGTTGGCGATGAAGTCCCGGATCGTCTCCCGGAAGGCCTCGTGGTCCTCGTTGAATACCGTGCGACGCACTTGGCGCCTCCTCTGCACACTGGGCGATAAGCAAGCGCTCAGTAAGTTACTTCCCGGTTATGCGCGCTGTCCAGAGCGGCGAAGGCGCCCAGGGCCAGCCGGTGCAGCAGCACGGCGGTCGCCGCGCGGCCGGGCAGCCCCCCGTGCGGGCCGAGGTGCGGGGTGGAGTTGAGCAGGCCGAAGACGGCGTGCACGGCCGCGCGGACCTCGGGCTCGGCCGCCCCCGGGTGGACCTCGCGGACGACCGTGACCCACTGCTCGACGTACTGGCGCTGCAGCTGGCGCACGAGCTTGCGGTCGGAGTCCCGGAGCCGGTCCAGTTCACGGTCGTGGAGGGTGATCAGCGCCCTGTCGTCCAGGGCGAAGTCGATGTGCCCGCGGACCAGGGCGTCCAGCGCGGCGGCCGCGCCGTCGGCCTCGGCCACCCGCATGCGGCCCGCGGAGTGCAGCCGGCCGCTGATCCCGACGAGCAGCTCGGCGAGCATCGCGTCCTTGCCCGCGAAGTGCCGGTACAGCCCGGGGCCGCTGATGCCGACGGCCGCCCCTATCTCGTCCACGCCGACCCCGTGGAACCCGCGCTCGGCGAAGAGCCGCGCGGCCTCCCTCAGGATCTGGTCGCGCCTGCCGCTGGCCGCCTTGGCCGCCGTCCTCGTGGGCTCCACACCGCACCTTTCCGCGAGGCGTCCGGTCTGCGGATGCCCCCCGCGATCTCATCGTCCTACCATTCTAGACAGCCGTGTTAACGACCGCTAACGTGGTCGACAACACGTTAACGACCGCTAACTCCTCCGGGGGCCCGTGACATGGAAGCACCCGTCCTCGCCAGCGCCGCGGATCCGGCGAGCGAGGCCTACCGCGCCAACGCGAAGGCGCACGCCGAGCTGTCCGCGCGGCTGCGCGAGAAGCTCGCCGCCGCCGCGCTCGGCGGCGGCGAGAAGGCCCGCGCCCGGCACACCGCGCGCGGCAAGCTGCTCCCCCGCGACCGCGTGGACGGGCTGCTCGACCCCGGATCGCCCTTCCTGGAGCTCGCCCCGCTGGCCGCCGACGGCATGTACGACGGCCAGGCCCCGGCCGCCGGCGTCGTCGCCGGGATCGGCCGGGTCTCCGGCCGCGAGGTCGTGATCGTCGCCAACGACGCCACCGTCAAGGGCGGCACGTACTACCCGATGACGGTCAAGAAGCACCTGCGCGCCCAGGAGATCGCCCTGGACAACCGGCTGCCGTGCGTCTACCTGGTCGACTCCGGCGGCGCCTTCCTGCCGAAGCAGGACGAGGTCTTCCCCGACCGCGACCACTTCGGGCGGATCTTCTTCAACCAGGCCACCCTGTCCGCGCGCGGCATCCCGCAGGTGGCCGCCGTCCTCGGCTCGTGCACGGCGGGCGGCGCCTACGTCCCCGCGATGAGCGACGAGGCGGTGATCGTCCGCGGCCAGGGCACGATCTTCCTGGGCGGCCCGCCGCTGGTGAAGGCCGCCACCGGCGAGGTGGTCACGGCCGAGGAGCTCGGCGGCGGCGAGGTGCACTCCCGCACCTCCGGCGTCACCGACCACCTGGCCGAGGACGACGCCCACGCGCTGCGCATCGTGCGGAACATCGTGGCGACCCTGCCCGCCCGCGGCGCACTGCCGTGGACGGTCGGACCCGTCGAGGAGCCCGCCGTCGACCCGGCCGGGCTCTACGGCGCGGTCCCGGTCGACTCGCGCACCCCCTACGACGTCCGCGAGGTCATCGCCCGCCTCGTCGACGGCAGCCGCTTCGCGGAGTTCAAGGCCGAGTACGGCACGACGCTGGTCACCGGCTTCGCCCGGATCCACGGCCACCCGGTCGGGATCGTCGCCAACAACGGCATCCTGTTCTCCGAATCGGCCCAGAAGGGCGCGCACTTCATCGAGCTGTGCGACCAGCGCGGCATCCCGCTGCTCTTCCTGCAGAACATCTCGGGCTTCATGGTGGGCCGTCAGTACGAGGCGGGCGGCATCGCCAAGCACGGCGCCAAGATGGTCACCGCGGTGGCCACGACCCGGGTGCCCAAGCTGACCGTGGTCATCGGCGGCTCCTACGGCGCGGGCAACTACTCGATGTGCGGCCGCGCCTATTCGCCGCGCTTCCTGTGGATGTGGCCCAACGCCAAGATCTCCGTCATGGGCGGCGAGCAGGCCGCCTCGGTGCTGGCCACCGTCAAGCGCGACCAGATCGAGGCGGCCGGCGATACCTGGGCGGCGGAGGACGAGGAGGGCTTCAAGGCCCCCATCCGCGCCCAGTACGAGGAACAGGGCAACGCCTACTACGCGACGGCCCGGCTGTGGGACGACGGGGTCATCGACCCCCTGCAGACCCGCCAGGTGCTGGGACTGGCCCTGACCGCGTGCGCCAACGCGCCGATTCCGCAACGCGATCCGCAGGCGCCGGGCTTCGGCGTCTTCCGGATGTAGGGGGAGCACTCAGATGTCAGCGATGTTCGACACCGTCCTGGTGGCCAACCGCGGCGAGATCGCGGTCCGCGTCATCCGCACCCTGCGGCGGCTCGGGATCCGTTCGGTCGCCGTCTTCAGCGACGCCGACGCCGGGGCCCGCCATGTGCGCGAGGCCGACACCGCCGTGCGCATCGGCCCGGCGGCGGCATCCGAGAGCTACCTGTCGATCGAGCGGCTGCTGGAGGCGGCCGCCCGCACCGGCGCCCAGGCCATCCACCCCGGCTACGGGTTCCTGGCCGAGAACGCCGCCTTCGCCCGTGCCTGCGCGGAGGCGGGGCTCGCCTTCATCGGGCCACCCGCCCGGGCCATCGAGCTCATGGGCGACAAGATCCGCGCCAAGGAGACCGTCCGCGAGGCCGGGGTCCCGGTGGTGCCGGGCAGCAGCGGCAGCGGGCTCACCGACGAGCAGCTGACGGCCGCCGCCCTGGAGATCGGCACCCCCGTGCTGCTCAAGCCCTCCGCGGGCGGCGGCGGCAAGGGCATGCGCCTGGTGCGCGACACGGCCCTGCTCCCCGAGGAGATCGCGGCCGCCCGCCGCGAGGCGCGCGGCTCCTTCGGGGACGACACCCTGCTGGTGGAACGGTGGATCGACCGTCCCCGGCACATCGAGATCCAGGTGCTGGCCGACGGCCACGGCAACGTGGTGCACCTCGGCGAGCGCGAGTGCTCCCTGCAGCGCCGCCACCAGAAGGTGATCGAGGAGGCCCCCTCGGTCCTGCTGGACGAGGCGACCCGGGCCGCCATGGGCGCCGCCGCCGTGCAGGCCGCGCTGTCCTGCGGCTACGTCGGCGCGGGCACCGTGGAGTTCATCGTCCCGGGCGCCGACCCGTCCGCCTACTGCTTCATGGAGATGAACACCCGCCTCCAGGTCGAGCACCCCGTCACGGAACTGGTGACCGGGCTGGACCTGGTGGAGTGGCAGCTGCGGATCGCCGCGGGCGAGCGGCTGTCCTTCGGACAGGACGGGGTCGCCCTGACCGGGCACGCCGTCGAGGCCCGGATCTGCGCCGAGGTGCCCTCCCGCAACTTCCTGCCGTCGGCGGGCACCGTGCTGGCGCTGGACGAGCCCGTCGGCGAGGGCGTGCGCGTCGACTCCGGGCTCAGTGCGGGCAGCGAGATCGGCACGTCCTATGACCCGATGCTCGCCAAGGTCATCGCGTACGGCCCCGACCGCCCGACGGCGCTGCGCCGGCTGCGGGCCGCCCTCGCCGGGACGACCGTGCTGGGCCTGGAGACCAACACCGGCTTCCTGCGCCGCCTCCTGGCCCATCCCGACGTCGTCTCCGGCGAGATGGACACCGGCCTGATCGACCGGGAGCTGGCGGGCCTGGTGCCCTCCGAGGTGCCCGTCGAGGTGTACGCGGCGGCCGCGCTGCTGCGCCACGCGGCCCTGGAACCGGCGGCGGCCGGCGGAGCCTGGCGGGACCCCTTCTCCGTGCCGAGCGGCTGGCGGCTCGGCGGGGAGCCCGCCTGGACCGACCACTGGCTGCGGGTACCCGGGGGCGAGGCCGTGCGGGTCCGCGTCCGCGGCAGGGCTCCCGAGGCCGAGGTGCGGATCGACGAGGCCCCCGCGGTGCGTGCCCGGCTGCTGCCCGGCTCCGGACAGCGGATCACCGTTGAGTGGGACGGCGTCACGCACGCCTTCGGCCACGCCGGCGACTGGCTGGGCAGGGACGGCGACGGCTGGCGCCTGCAGCCGTACGACCCGGTCGAGGCCGCGCTGCGCGGCGCGGCGGGCGCGGGCGGGGTGGACACCCTGGCCGCGCCCATGCCGGGCACGGTGACCGTGGTCAAGGTCGCCAAGGGCGACGAGGTCACCGCGGGCCAGAGCCTGCTCGTGGTGGAGGCGATGAAGATGGAGCACGTCATCACCGCCCCGCACGACGGCACCGTCACCGAGATCGACGTGACCCCGGGCAGCACCGTCGCCATGGACCAGGTGCTCGCGGTCGTCGCCCCGCACCAGCAGGAGGCCGGGTGATGGCCGTCGAGCGAACTCCCGGGCTGCCCATGTCCGTGCCCCTGGACGGACTCCCGCGGCGGGTGCGCATCCACGAGGTCGGCGCACGCGACGGGCTGCAGAACGAGAAGGCCACGGTGCCCACCGAGGTCAAGGCGGAGTTCGTGCACCGCTTGGCCGACGCCGGGCTGACCACCATCGAGGCGACCAGCTTCGTGCACCCCAAGTGGGTGCCCCAGCTCGCCGACGCCGAGCAGCTGATGCCGCTGCTGGACGACCTGGGCGACGGGATCCGGCTGCCCGTGCTGGTGCCCAACCAGCGCGGGCTGGAGCGGGCCCTGGCCCTGGGGGTGCGCGAGGTCGCCGTCTTCGGCAGCGCGACCGAGTCCTTCGCGAAGGCCAACCTCAACCGCACGGTCGACGAGTCGCTGGAGATGTTCGCTCCCGTCGTCGCCGCCGCCAAGGAGGCGGGGGCGAGGGTGCGCGGCTACCTGTCGATGTGCTTCGGCGACCCGTGGGAGGGCCCCGTGCCCGTGCCTCAGGTGGCCGCGGTGGCCCGCCGGCTCTACGACCTGGGCTGCGACGAGCTGAGCCTCGGCGACACCATCGGCGTCGCCACCCCCGGCCACGTCGTGGCGCTGCTCGACACCCTGGCCGGCCTGGACGTGCCCGTCGAGCGGCTCGCCGTCCACTTCCACGACACCTACGGCCAGGCACTGTCCAACACCCTGGCCGCCCTCCGGCACGGCGTGGGCGTCGTCGACGCCTCCGCCGGCGGCCTCGGCGGCTGCCCGTACGCCAAGAGCGCCACCGGGAACCTCGCCACCGAAGACCTGGTCTGGATGCTCGACGGCCTCGGCGTCGAGACCGGGGTCGACCTCAGCCGCCTCACCGCCACCAGCGTGTGGATGGCGGAGCAATTGGGCCGACCGAGCCCGTCCCGTACCGTCCGCGCCCTCTCCCACCAGGAGTGACCACAGCCATGACGACCGCCCACCGGCTCCCCGCCGAGTACGAGGAACTCCGCCGCACCGTGGAGGAGTTCGCGCACGACGTCGTCGCGCCGAAGATCGGCGAGTTCTACGAGCACGACGAGTTCCCCTACGAGATCATCCGCGAGATGGGCCGCATGGGCCTGTTCGGCCTGCCCTTCCCCGAGGAGTACGGCGGCATGGGCGGCGACTACTTCGCCCTCTGCATCGCCCTGGAGGAGCTCGCCCGGGTGGACTCCTCCGTGGCAATCACCCTGGAGGCGGGGGTCTCGCTCGGCGCCATGCCGGTCTTCCGCTTCGGCACCGAGGAGCAGAAGCGGCAGTGGCTGCCCCAGCTGACCTCCGGCGAGCAGCTGGGCGCCTTCGGGCTGACCGAGCCGGACTGCGGCTCCGACGCCGGCGGCACCCGCACCACCGCCCGGCTGGACGAGGCGACCGGCGAGTGGGTGATCAACGGCACCAAGAGCTTCATCACCAACTCGGGCACCGACATCACCTCGCTGGTCACGGTCACGGCCGTCACCGGCCGCAAGGAGGACGGCCGCCCGGAGATCTCCTCGATCATCGTGCCCTCCGGCACCCCGGGCTTCACGGTGTCGAAGAAGTACAGCAAGGTCGGCTGGAACGCCTCCGACACCCGCGAGCTGTCCTTCTCCGACTGCCGTGTGCCGGCCGCCAACCTGCTGGGCGAGCGGGGCCGGGGCTACGCCCAGTTCCTGCGCATCCTGGACGAGGGCCGGATCGCCATCGCGGCACTGGCCACCGGTCTGGCGCAGGGCTGTGTGGACGAGTCGGTGGCCTACGCCAAGGAGCGCACCGCCTTCGGCCGCCCGATCGGGAGCAACCAGGCGGTCGCCTTCAAGCTCGCCGACATGGAGATGCGCGCCCACACCGCCCGGCTGGCCTGGCGGGACGCGGCGTCCCGGCTGGTCGCAGGGGAGCCCTTCAAGAAGGAGGCGGCGATGGCCAAGCTCTACTCCTCGGAGATCGCGGTCACCAACGCCCGCGAGGCCACCCAGGTGCACGGCGGCTACGGCTTCATGAACGAGTACCCGGTCGCGCGCATGTGGCGGGACTCCAAGATCCTGGAGATCGGCGAGGGCACCAGCGAGGTGCAGCGCATGCTGATCGCGCGCGAGCTCGGCCTTCCGGCGTAGTTTTCGCCACCTCCCTGCCCGATATCGGGCAGAAATCTTGCGATCAGCCTCCTCCTTCCCTCAGTATCGACCGGTGCTCGAACGCCAGACGACACATGACGACCTCGTCGACCACCTGGTGCGGACCACGCCGCTGCAACGCGGCGAGGCCGCCCGGGTGGTCCTCGACATCCTGGCGTACTTCGACGAGACGGCCGAGGACTTCGTACGGCGCCGCCACCGCGAGCTGCAGGCCAAGGGTCTGCAGAACGCGGAGATCTTCGAACGGATCACGGCCGAGCTGCCGTACCGGGCGGTCACGCCGCCCGGGTACTCACTGCGGCAGCTGCGCCGCATCGTCTACGGCTGACAGCGAGACCGGGCCGCCTCGAGCGACCGGGAGGGACGGAAACATGTGTGGAATCGTCGGCTACATCGGGAAGCGTGATGTCGCCCCGCTGCTACTGGAGGGCCTGCAGCGGCTGGAGTACCGCGGTTACGACTCCGCGGGCATCGTGGTCGCCGGCAAGTCCGGCGGGCTCAAGGCCGTCAAGGCCAAGGGCCGGGTCCGTGAGCTGGAGGCACGGGTCCCCAAGCGCTTCGCCGGCACCACCGGCATAGCCCACACCCGCTGGGCCACCCACGGCGCCCCCAGCGACGAGAACGCGCACCCGCACCTCGACACCGAGGGCAAGGTCGCCGTCGTCCACAACGGGATCGTCGACAACGCCGCCGAGCTGCGCGCCAAGCTGGAGGCCGACGGTGTGGTCTTCGCCTCCGAGACCGACACCGAGGTGATCACCCACCTCGTCGCCCGCTCCCAGGCCGAGTCCCTGGAGGAGAAGGTCCGCGAGGCGCTGAAGGTCATCGAGGGCACGTACGGCATCGCCGTCATGCACGCCGACTTCCCCGACCGGATCGTCGTGGCCCGCAACGGCTCGCCGGTGGTCCTCGGCATCGGCGAGAAGGAGATGTTCGTCGCCTCCGACGTCGCCGCGCTGATCTCCCACACCCGCCAGGTCGTCACCCTCGACGACGGCGAGATGGCCACCCTGAAGGCCGACGACTTCCGCACCTACACGACCTCGGGCACCCGCACCACGGCCACCCCCGAGACCGTGGAGTGGGAGGCCGCCTCCTACGACATGGGCGGTCACGACACGTACATGCACAAGGAGATCAGCGAGCAGCCCGACGCGGTCGACCGCGTGCTGCGCGGCCGGATCGACGACAAGTTCTCCACCGTGCACCTGGGCGGCCTGAACCTCGACGCCCGCGAGGCCCGCGGCATCCGCCGCGTGAAGATCCTCGGCTGCGGCACCTCGTACCACGCCGGGATGATCGGTGCCTCGCTGATCGAGGGCCTGGCCCGCATCCCCGCCGACTCCGAGCCGGCCTCCGAGTTCCGCTACCGCAACCCGGTCGTGGACCCCGACACCCTCTACATCGCCGTCTCGCAGTCCGGTGAGACGTACGACGTGCTGGCGGCGGTCCAGGAGCTCAAGCGCAAGGGCGCCCGCGTCCTCGGCGTGGTGAACGTGGTGGGTTCCGCGATCGCCCGTGAGACCGACGGCGGCATGTACGTCCACGCCGGCCCCGAGGTCTGCGTCGTCTCCACCAAGTGCTTCACCAACACCGTCGTCGCCTTCGCGCTGCTCGCCCTGCACCTGGGCCGCATCCGCGACCTGTCGGTGGCCGACGGCAAGCGGATCATCGAGGGCCTGCGCAGGCTGCCCGAGCAGATCCAGGAGATCCTCACGCAGGAGGAGGACATCAAGAAGCTGGCGGCCGAATACGCGGACGCCAAGTCGATGATGTTCATCGGCCGGGTGCGCGGCTACCCGGTGGCGCTGGAGGCGTCCTTGAAGCTCAAGGAGATCTCCTACATCCACGCCGAGGCCTACCCGGCCTCCGAGCTCAAGCACGGCCCGCTGGCCCTGATCGAGCCCGCGATGCCGACGGTCGCGATCATCCCGGACGACTCGCTGCTGGAGAAGAACCGCGCCGCGATGGAGGAGATCAAGGCCCGCAGCGGCCGGATCCTGGCGGTCGCGCACCAGGAGCAGGCGAAGGCGGACCACACGATCGTCGTCCCGAAGAACGAGGACGAGCTCGACCCGATCCTGATGGGCGTCCCGCTCCAGCTGCTGGCCTACCACACGGCGCTGGCCCTGGGCCGGGACATCGACAAGCCGCGCAACCTCGCGAAGTCCGTGACGGTCGAGTAGCCGACGGCCCCGGCACGCACGAGGCCCCCCGCGCCCTTCGGCGCGGGGGGCCTCGCCGTTGCCTCCCCGGACGTCAGGCCGCGTGCCCGCGGTGCGGCATGGCCAGCCGCCAGCCGTCGGCGAGGGCGCGCCGGCCCCACGTGGCGTTGGTGAGCAGTGCGGTCCCGCCGTACCAGGCGACCGCGCCGGCCGCGAGGCCGACCCAGCCGCCCGCCTTGCCGAGGCCGCTGTTGGAGGCGAGTGCCGCGATGCCGGACAGGGCCGTGGCCACGGTCAGCAGCCCGAAGACCGCCTGCGCCACGCCGCCCATCTGCCACGCGGCCATGGTCAGGCTGAGCGCCAGCAGCGCCCACAGGAGCATGAAGAGCCCGGCGGCCTCCTTGCTCGCGCCCGCGCCGGACCCCGCCGACCAGGTCACCCAGAAGGCGCCCAGTGAGGCGAAGGCGGTGCCGGTGAAGCCGTTGCCACCGTAGAACTCCCACATGCCGGCGACGAATTGCGTGACGCCGCCGACGACCAGCGCGAGCCGCGCGGCGTCCGCCGCCGCGGTGTTGTCGAATACGCCGGTGCTGAGCAGCCCGTAGGCGATCAGCGTCAGGCCGAGTGTCAGATATCCCAGAGCCGTAGCACCGGCTCCTGCCGTGCGCGCCGTGGAGACGTCGTTGTCCACCGCGGGCCCCCTTCGTGTACGAGGGAAGAAACTGCTGATGAGATACCCTTCACAAGGGCACAAGCAATCCTGCGGAGGCCGTATTCACGGCGGCGTGCACCGAATCGTTATGGAATGACCACGACAGGCCGCTGGGCGCGCCGCGCGAGCCGTCCGGCGACCGACCCGAAGATCTTGCCGATGATCCCGTGCGTCCCACCCACCACGATGGCGTCGGCCTCGTACTCCCGGCCGACCTCCTCCAGCTCGTGGCAGATGTCGCCGCCGCGCTCGACCAGGATCCACGGGACCTCCGACAGGTGGTCGGCGCAGGCGAGTTCCAGGCCGAGCACCTCGGTGCGGTGGTCGGGGACGTCGACGAAGACGGGCGGCTCGCAGCCCGCCCACACGGTCGCCGGGAGCCTGTTGGCGACGTGCACGATGATCAGCGCAGAACCGGACCGGCGTGCCATGCCGATGGCGTACGCGAGGGCCCGTTCACTCGACACGGAGCCGTCGAAACCGACGACCACGCCGTGCCGGAAGGCGGGATCACAGGAAGTGCGCGGCTCGCAGGCCGCCTCCGGGGCCGCCGCCGATTCGGCGAGCGGCTTTCCGTCGGCGGGCTCGGGGAGCTCGTAACCGGCCATGATGCGGTTTCTCGGCAAGGTCGGCGCCGGGAGCGCCGAGTGGGCGGACAACAACAGTGCGGGGGCCGCGGGACCGGCCTGATTTCGACCGGTAAGGGGCTGCCCTTCCCGCTGACTCCAGAGTACGGCGACTGGGGGCCCCTGCACAGATGCGCAGGCGCCCTCACAGCGTCCCCCTACCCCGGAGTTTCCAGGAGAATGCCGGAGCCGGCCGTCGAGCGCAACGCCCCGCCGCCAATCGGACAAGTCACCTCGCGCCCGGCCCTCTCCCGCTGTCCGCCTCCGGCCATATCCGGAATCGTCCTCCCGGCCGTACGAGGCATAGGGGGCGCACTCGTTCTCCGGCCACACAAGGGGCGTACGACGGAGCGCTGACCAGGGGTGCGTACAGGACTTCCCATCATTTTCGGCCAACTTCCCTATCCCCAGGGGGACTTGGGATCATGTGCCACAACCCCCGCCGCCACCAGGGCGGAAGCGGAATGAGGGGGCGCACGGGCGTTGTGCGCCGGTTCCCCTCGCGGAAGGCACACTTCACGAGGGGAACGCTTCGTGATCGAATGCTTCACGCCACGTGGTCATGTCGACATACCGGCAGGTGGTGAACTTGCCACTGCGGGTACAGCGGAACCAGTAGATTCGATCTTGGGTGACAACGGCGGGGGACCCGTGCAGGACCGAGAGGACCAGACGACCGAGGGGGGCTTGAGCTCCATGACACAGGAGTCCAGGACCGGCACCATGGCGGAGATCCAGTCGGCCGCCGGCATGTCCACCGCACCGTCCGCGTCGACGGGGGCACCGGGCGTCCCGCACGTCCCGGGAGCGTCCGGCGTCCCGGTGAGCACCTCCGTTCCGTCAGGCCCGGCCGGCCCGTCCGCCACCACCCAACAAGGCCGCGGATCACGGAAGTTGTCGGCACGACGCCGCCAGGAGGTCGTCGCCGTACTGCTGTTCAGCGGCGGCCCGATCTTCGAGAGCTCGATCCCGCTCTCCGTGTTCGGCATCGACCGCCAGGACGCGGGCGTGCCGCGCTACCGGCTGCTGGTCTGCGCCGGTGAGGACGGCCCGCTGCGCACCACCGGCGGGCTGGAGTTGTCGGCCCCGTACGGGCTGGAGGCGCTGTCGCGGGCCGGCACGGTCGTCGTGCCCGCCTGGCGCTCGATCTCGCAGCCGCCGCCCGCCGAGGCGCTGGACGCGCTGCGCCGCGCGCACGAGGAGGGCGCGCGCATCATCGGGCTGTGCACCGGCGCCTTCGTGCTCGCCGCCGCGGGGCTGCTGGACGGCCGCCCGGCCACCACGCACTGGATGTACGCGCCGACCCTCGCCAAGCGCTACCCGTCCGTCCACGTCGACCCGCGCGAGCTGTTCGTCGACGACGGCGACGTCCTCACCAGCGCGGGCACCGCCGCCGGCATCGACCTGTGCCTGCACGTCGTACGCAGCGACCACGGCGGCGAGGCCGCCAACGCGCTCGCCCGCCGGCTGGTCGTGCCGCCGCGGCGCGGCGACTGGGGCGGCCAGCCCCGGCACCTCGACCGCTCTTTACCGGAGGAGATCGGCGGCGATCCGCTCGCCGAGGTCGTCGCCTGGGCGCTGGAGCACCTGCACGAGCAGTTCGACGTGGAGACACTCGCCGCCCGCGCCTACATGAGCCGCCGCACCTTCGACCGCCGCTTCCGCACGCTGACCGGCAGCGCGCCCCTGCAGTGGCTGATCACCCAGCGCGTCCTGCAGGCGCAGCGGCTGCTGGAGACCTCCGACTACTCCGTGGACGAGGTCGCCGCGCGCTGCGGCTTCCGCTCGCCCGTCGCGCTGCGCGGTCACTTCCGCCGCCAGCTCGGCTCCTCCCCCGCCTCGTACCGGGCGGCCTACCGGGCCCGGCGCCCGCAGGACGACCCGGACAACGCACTCGCCGCCGCCCGGGAACCACGCGGCGGCGAGGCGGCAGGCGGCCCGGTGCCGGCCCCGCGCCGCAGCCCCGTGCCCACCGCGGACCGCGGTCACGGCGCGGTGCTGCAGATCGCGGGGCAGGCCGGTCCCGGCGGTGGCCCGGGCACGGCCAAGACCGACGCCGAGCCGCCCTACGCGACGCGCATCCCGGAGCAGCCCGGCAGCCGTTTCGACGCCCGCGAGCCGCACGGCGCACGGCGGCCGCGCGGTGACCGGGACGGCCGTGACGGACGCAGCCGCAGCGCGACTATGCCTGCTCCGCGGGATCGCCCCGTAGGGTGAGACGTATGAACGACCGGATGGTGTGGATCGACTGCGAGATGACCGGGCTCTCCCTGGCCCAGGACGCTCTGATCGAGGTGGCGGCGCTCGTCACCGACTCGGAGCTCAACGTGCTCGGCGAGGGGGTGGACATCGTCATCCGTCCGCCGGCCGAGTCACTGGAGAGCATGCCGGAGATCGTCCGCACGATGCACACCACCTCCGGCCTGCTGGAGGAGCTCGACGGCGGGGTGACGCTGGAGGAGGCGGAGAAGCTGGTCCTGGACTACGTCCGCCAGTACGTGGCCGAGCCCCGCAAGGCGCCGCTGTGCGGGAACTCGGTCTCCACCGACCGCGGTTTCCTCGCCCGGGACATGCCCACGCTCGAGCAGCACCTGCACTACCGCATCGTGGACGTCTCCTCCATCAAGGAGCTGTCCCGGCGCTGGTACCCGCGCGCCTACTTCGCCAGCCCGGAGAAGAACGGCAACCACCGCGCCCTCGCCGACATCCGCGAGTCCATCGCGGAGTTGCGCTACTACCGCGAGGCGGTCTTCGTGCCCCAGCCCGGGCCGGACACCGACACGGCGCGCTCGATCGCCGCGAAGTACGTCCTGCCTGCGGAAACCTCGGACTGAGCGACCCACGGAAAACGTGGCAGCGAGCACCCCTCCGGACCCTGTACACTTTTTCTCGGCCGGTGGGAAGCAGTAGCAATCACCGGTCATGGTGGGTGTAGCTCAGCTGGTAGAGCACCTGGTTGTGGTCCAGGATGCCGCGGGTTCGAGTCCCGTCACTCACCCTCACCAGGGAAGGCCCGGTCTGCGGAAGCAGACCGGGCCTTCCTCGTCCCCGGGCCCTCGTGACCCCGGGCGGGGCGGATCAGCCCGCGACCGCCTCGGCGGCGGCGAGCGCCGGCTGCCAGGGGTACTCCGGGCCGGACCCGGCGTCGCCGAAGAGCACCGTGACCCCGGCGGCGCGCAGGGTCTCCAGCGAGCGCTCGTACTGCGGGTGCTGCATGAGCGCCGCGTTCACGGACGGCATCGCCACCATCGGGACGCGCTTGCCGATGCCCTCGGCGAGGGTGCCGGCCACGAACGTCTCCGTCAGGCCCAGTGCCCACCCGTTGATCGTGTTGAAGGTGGCCGGGGCCACCAGGATCACGTCGGCCGGCGGCCAGACCTCGGGCCGGCCGGGCAGCGGGTACTCGTGGCGCACCGGGCGGCCGGTCAGCGCGGCCAGTCCGTCCAGGCTCGGCTCCAGCCAGCGGGCCGCGGTGGGCGTCAGGCCGAGGCAGACGTCCCAGCCGCGCACCTGGGCGTCCTCGATGACGCGCGCGACGTCGAAGACGGAGGGGGCGGCACCGGCGAAGAGGTAGAGGGTCCGAGTCATGCGGACCACCCAATCGCGGGAAGTGGATCTTACGCAACCGTACGGAGGACCGGACGTCCGGAGGGCCTCACGGGGCCCAGTGGTACTTGCCCCCGCCGAGCCAGCGCACGGCCTGGGGGTCGTCGAAGTCGACGTGCTCCCGCCCGGCGTCGAGGGCGATGCGGACGACGTCGAGCAGGTCATGGGCGATGCCGACGGGTTCCCCGTCGATCTGCACGATGCGGAAGGGCGGGTCCCCTGCCTGGACGGGGGACACGACGATCGGGGTGGTGCTCACCCGTCCAGCTTGCGGCACCCCGGCGCCCGGCGCACCCGAAGTGGCCCTGGCGCACGACGGGTGAATGGCCCTCGTCGGGTCCGGACCCGCGCTCGTAGCGTGGAGGGCATGAGCACCGAGCCCTCCCGTACGGCCCTCGCCTCCCGACTCCGCGCCCTGCACGTGCCGGGCGACCCGCTGGTCCTGCCGAACGTCTGGGACGCCGCCTCGGCACGTGCCGTGGCCGACGCGGGCTTCCCGGCGGTCGCCACCGGGAGCGCGGCCGTGGCGCCCACCCTGGGCTACCAGGACCAGGAGGACACCCCCGCGGACGAGATGTGCGCCGCGGTCGCCCGCATCGCCCGTGCCGTCCCCGTGCCGGTGACCGCCGACATGGAGCGGGGCTACGGGCTGCCGCCCGCGGAGCTGGCGGAGCGGCTGGCCGCGACCGGTGCCGTGGGCTGCAACCTGGAGGACACCGACCACCGCACGGGGCTGCTGGCCGACCCCGGGGAGCAGGCGGCGTACATCGCCGCCCTGCGCGCGGCGGCCCCGGAGCTGGTGATCAACGCCCGGACGGACTGCTTCCTCCGCGGCGGCGCCGGTGCCGCGGAGCGGCTGGCGGACGCGGCGGGCCGGGCACGGGCGTACCTGGAGGCGGGCGCGGACTGCGTCTACCCGATCGGGGCGCTGGACGAGGCCACCGTCCGGGCCGTCGTCGAGGCCGTGGACGGCCGCCCGGTCAACGTGCTGTCCCGGCCGGGCGGGCCCTCACCGGCCCGTCTGGCGGAGCTGGGGGTGGCGCGGATCAGCTTCGGCCACCAGCTCCATCAGATGGTCCAGCGGTACTTCTCCGGGCTCCTCGCGACCGTGGCGCGCGGGGACAGTCCCTTCCCCGAGGACTGACGGCACCTCAGCCGTCCGTGCGCGGGGGCGACTCGTCGTTGCCGCGGCGCACGGTGCGCAGCGGACCGCCGGGCCGCCACACCTGCAGGACGAGGTCGGGGTCCTCGACGCAGGTGCGCACGACCTCGGCGATGTCGGCGCGGAAGAGGTGGAAGGGCCCCTCGGGCACCGTCACCTCGCCGGTGAAGCGGGCGATCGCCGCCGGGTCGGTGACCTCGACGGCGCGCCCGGAGATCCGCACGTCGCCCCCGTCCATGGAGGTGTCGGGACCGGGGTTGACGTGGAGCGCGAAGCGCGGGTCGCGGCGCAGGTCGAGGGCCTTGCGGGAGCCGGGCATCATGCCGAGCCACAGCTCGCCGAGCCGGAACTCGGCCTCGATGCCGCTGAGCCGGGGTGAGCCGTCGGCACGGAGGGTGCCGAGGACGTGGTGCTTGTAGCCGCCGAATCGGGTGCGCACGGCCTCGGCGAGGCCGGGCTGTGCTTCCTGGAAGTCTGTCCAGCTGGTCGTCATGCCGCCATGCTCCCCGGCATACCCGACATCCTCTGTCGGCATTGCCGGGGCGGTGTCAGTCCTCGCCCGGAAGGCGGCGGGCCGGGGCGTCGCCCTGTCCCTGGCGGGCGGCCTGCCAGATCCCGCGGAGGCGGTCCAGCTCGGCCAGTTCGGCGCGCGACCAGGTGCGCCGGCCCGCGACGTACCGCCGTATGGCCTCATTGGCGGCTTCGACGGAGCGGCGGTCCAGAACGGTCGGTGGCATGTCTTGATTTTAGGAGAGGGGTGTGACAAAGAGCCGCGGATGGCGCCCCGTGGGCCCATGTCACACGTGACCCTCCTCACGTGACGGGGCTCACCCCCGGCATCCGGGCCAACTCTTCAGGTCGTAGGCGTCACTTGGCACTGCGCTCCGCCGGGGCGGCGGTCACGCGGACTCGCGGCGCACGAGCTCGGTCGACAGCACGACGTGCCGACGGGTGGCGGTGCTCGCCGCGATCTCCTCCAGCAGCACCCGCGCCATGGTGCGGCCCATCTCCTCGATCGGCTGCCGCACGCTGGTCAGGGGCGGGTCGGTGTGGCGCGCGATGGCGGAGTCGTCGAAGCCGATCAGCGCCACGTCGTCGGGCACCCGCCGGCCCCGCTCGCGCAGCACCTGCAGCGCGCCGCCGGCCATGACGTCCGAGGCCGCGAAGACCGCGTCGACGTCGGGGCGGCGCTCCAGCAGCGCCCGCATCGCGGCGCGGCCGCCCTCCTCGGTGAAGTCGCCGGCCGCTACCAGCGCGTTGTCGTGGACCAGCCCGGCGGCCTCGACCGCCTGACGGTAGCCGTCGAGGCGGCAGCGGGCGACGTACATGTCCAGGGGGCCGGTGATGGTTGCGACGCTCCTGCGCCCGAGCCCCAGCAGGTGCGCGACCGCCGAACGGGCGCCGCCGACGTTGTCGGAGTCGACGTACGACACCGACTCCAGGTCGGAGCGGCGGCCGCTGAGCACCGTCGGCATCTCCAACTGCTCCAGCAGGTCGGGCAGCGGGTCGTCCTCGTGCACCGAGGCCAGCAGGACGCCGTCGACCCGGTGGGCGGTGAGGTACTGGGCGAAGCGCTGCCGTTCCTTGGGCGTCCGCAGCAGCGTGAGCAGCAGCTGCATGTCGGTGTCGGCGAGCTCGGCGCCCACGCCCCGGATGATGTCGGAGAAGTACGGCTCCGCGAAGAGCCTGGTCTCGGCCTCCGGGATGACCAGGGCGATCGCGTCCGTCCGGTTGCCCGCCAGGGCGCGCGCCGCGCGGTTGGGGACGTAGCCGAGCTCGGCGATGGCGGCCTCGACCGCGGCCTTGGCATGGTCGCTCACCCGAGGTGATCCGTTGATCACCCGGGAGACGGTGCCCCGGCCCACTCCGGCCCGCGCGGCGACCTCTTCGAGCGTCGGCCTGCCGCTGCGCCGTCCGCCGATCACCATTGCGGCCTCCCAATCACGAGGTGGTAACTGCGCCAACTTAGAGCGTCTGCTCCCTTGACACCTCATCGGGGAACGGAGACTCTTCAACACATCACATGTGGGAGCGCTCCCACACTAGCGAACACGTACACTTCCCGCACGTATCCCGGAGGACCCGAATGCGCACGACAAGGAAGTCGTCCCGGCCACGAGGCCGTACCGCTGCCGTAGCGATAACCGCGGTGGCCGCGCTCGGAGTGAGCCTGCTCGCCGGCTGCTCCAAGGACAGCGACGAGCCCGCCAAGGCCGGTGGCTCGGAGGGTGACGGCAAGGGCAAGATCACCCTCACGGTCGGCACCTTCGGTGTCTTCGGCTACAAGCAGGCCGGTCTGTACGAGGAGTACGAGAAGGCGCATCCGAACATCACGATCAAGGAGAACGTGATCGAGCGGAACGACGCCTACTACCCGCAGCTCCTCACCCACCTCGCCGCCGGCAGCGGCCTGAGCGACATCCAGGCCATCGAGGTCGGCAACATCAACGAGATCGTCACCACCCAGGCGGCGAAGTTCGAGGACCTCTCCAAGGCCGAGGGCGTCGAGAAGTCGAACTACCTCGACTGGAAGTGGGCCCAGGCCAGCACCTCCGACGGCAAGACCATCGGCCTCGGCACCGACATCGGCCCGATGGCCATCTGCTACCGCACCGACCTGTTCAAGAAGGCGGGGCTCCCCACCGACCGCGCCGAGGTCGGCAAGCTGTGGGCCGGTGACTGGAGCAAGTACCTGGACGCGGGCAAGACCTACACCGAGAACGCGCCCAAGGGCACCACGTTCCTGGACTCGTCCGCCGGTCTCTACCAGGCGATCAGCAACTCCGCCTCCGAGCGCTACTACGACAGCAGCGGCAAGGTCATCTACAAGACCAGCCCCTCCGTGAAGGAGGCCTGGGACCTGGCCATGGAGGCCACCACCGGCAAGATGACGGCCAAGCTGAAGCTGTTCGACAAGGCCTGGGACCAGGGCTTCGCCAACGGCCGCTTCGCCTCGCTCCCCTGCCCGTCGTGGATGCTCGGCTACATCCAGGAGAAGGCCGGCGACGCGGGCAAGGGCAAGTGGGACGTCGCCGCCGCGCCGAAGCCCGCCAACTGGGGCGGCTCCTTCGTCGGCGTGCCCTCGGCCGGCAAGAACAAGGAAGAGGCCGTCAAGCTGGCCGCGTGGCTGACCGCCCCGGCGCAGCAGGCCAAGGTCTTCGCCAAGCAGGCGAGCTTCCCGAGCGCCCCGGGCGCCTATGACCTGCCCGAGGTCAAGGACGCCAAGCACGAGTACTTCAACAACGCGCCGATCGGCCAGATCTTCGCCGACGCGGCCAAGAGCATCCCGACCCTGGTGATCGGTCCGAAGGACCAGCAGATCTACACGGCCATCACCGACGTCGGCATCCTGCAGGTCGAGCAGCAGGGCAAGACCCCTGCTCAGGGCTGGGCGGCTGCCGAGAAGGAAATCGACAACGCACTGGACCAGTGACCCGCATGGCTTCGGAGATCTCCGACATGACCGCAGTGACCGCGCCCCCCTCCGAGGGGGGCGCGGCCCCGCGCGGCGGCTCCGGCCGTCCGCGCGACGCACGTGACGAGCGACGCGGCCGCTGGCGCAGCCGCCGCTACCGGTGGGACGTCAAGGCGATGCCGTACGCCTTCGTCTCGCCCTTCTTCCTGTTCTTCGCCGCCTTCGGCCTCTTCCCGCTGATCTACACGGGCTGGTCCTCCTTCTACCGGGTGGAGCTGACCAACCTCGACGCGCGGGAGTTCGTCGGCTTCCACAACTACACCCGCCTGCTTGAGGACGAGTTCTTCTGGAACGCCCTGAAGAACACGTTCACCATCGGTGTGATCTCGACCGTCCCGCAGCTGCTCATCGCACTGGGCCTGGCCCACCTGCTCAACTACAAGCTGCGCGGCTCGACCTTCTTCCGGGTCGCGATGCTCACCCCGTACGCCACGTCGGTGGCCGCCGCCACGCTGGTCTTCACGCTGATGTTCGGCACCGACTACGGCATGATCAACTGGGTGCTGGAGCACCTCGGTTTCAGCCACCACATCGACTGGCGGGCGGGCACCTGGTCCTCCCAGATCGCCGTCTCGTCGATCGTGATCTGGCGCTGGACCGGTTACAACACCTTGATCTACCTGGCCGCGATGCAGGCCGTGCCGCACGACCTGTACGAGTCCGCCGCGCTGGACGGCGCCTCGCGCTGGCAGCAGTTCCGCCACGTGACGATCCCGATGCTGCGGCCGACGATCCTCTTCACGATCGTGGTCTCGACGATCGGCGCCACCCAGCTGTTCGGCGAGCCGTTCCTCTTCGGCGGCCCCGGCGGCGAGAAGGGCGGCTCCTCCCACCAGTTCCAGACGCTGGGCCTGTACCTGTACGAGCAGGGCTGGACGAACTACCACCTCGGGCGGGCCTCGGCCATCGCCTGGGCGATGTTCCTGCTCCTGCTGCTGATCGCCGCCGTCAACGGGCTGGTCGCCCGCTGGCTGCGCAAGAACCACGAGGGGTGACGACGATGGCCACCATCTCGACCAACCCGGCGGATCAGGCGGCCGGCGCAGCGGACGCGCCCCGCAAGGCGAAGCGCCGCACCCCCGGGGCGCCCAAGGCCGGACGGCAGCTGCACGCGGGCCCGTTCACCTACATCGTGCTGATCGTCTTCACGGCGATATCCCTCTTCCCCCTGGTGTGGACCGCGATCGCCGCCTCCCGGACGAACTCGCGGCTGGCACAGACCCCGCCACCGTTCTGGTTCGGCTCGAACCTCTTCAGCAACCTGCAGACCGCGTGGACCGAGGCCAACCTCAGCACAGCGCTGCTGAACACGACCATCGTCGCCGGCAGCATCACCATCGGCACGGTGCTGTTCTCGACGATCGCCGGCTTCGCCTTCGCCAAGCTGCAGTTCAAGATGAAGAACTTCCTGCTGATGCTGACCATCGGCACCATGATGGTGCCGCCGCAGCTGAGCGTGGTGCCGCTGTTCCTGTGGATCGCGGACCTGGACTGGACGAACCACCTCCAGGCGGTCATCCTGCCGACCTTCGTCAGTGCCTTCGGTGTCTTCTTCATGCGGCAGTACCTCTCCCAGGCCCTGCCCACCGAGATCATCGAGGCCGCCCGCGTCGACGGCGCCAGCAGCCTGCGGATCGTCTGGCACGTGGTCTTCCCGGCCGCCCGGCCCGCGATGGCGGTCCTGGGCATGCTGACCTTCGTCGCGGCCTGGAACGACTTCTTCTGGCCGATCATCGCGCTGACCCAGGAGAACCCGACCGTGCAGGTCGCGCTCACCAGCCTCGGCCGCGGCTACATCCCCGACGAGTCCGTCATCATGGCGGGCGCGCTGCTCGGCACGCTCCCGCTGCTGCTGGTCTTCGTGATCTTCGGCAAGCAGATCGTCGGCGGCATCATGCAGGGCGCGGTCAAGGGCTGAGCCCTCCCCCGGCCGCGGCCGCGCCCCTTCCCCCTCTCTTCCTCTTGTTCACTCGTTCCGATGGGAGCGCTCCCGTATGACAGCGTCCGACATCCGTCCCGCAGCGAGCGGCACCGCCGCGGCAAGCGGCCACCAGTTCCCGCCCGGCTTCCTGTGGGGCGCGGCCACCGCCGCGTACCAGATCGAGGGCGCCGCTGCCGAGGACGGGCGCACCCCGTCGATCTGGGACACCTTCAGCCACACCCCCGGCAAGGTCTTCGAGGGCCACAGCGGCGACGTGGCCGCCGACCACTACCACCGTTTCCGTGACGACGTACGGCTCATGGCCGACCTCGGCCTGAGCGCCTACCGGTTCTCCGTCTCCTGGTCCCGTGTCCAGCCCACCGGCCGCGGGCCGGCGGTGGAGCGGGGCCTCGACTTCTACCGCGCGCTCACCGACGAGTTGCTGGAGCACGGCATCCAGCCGGCCGTCACCCTCTACCACTGGGACCTGCCGCAGGAGCTCGAGGACGCCGGCGGCTGGCCCGCCCGCGACACCGCGGAGCGCTTCGGCGAGTACGCGCGGATCGTCGCCGAGGCCCTCGGCGACCGCGTCCAGCTGTGGACCACCCTCAACGAGCCCTGGTGCAGCGCCTTCCTCGGCTACGGCTCCGGCGTCCACGCCCCGGGCCGCACCGACCCGGTCGCCGCCCTGCGCGCCGCCCACCACCTCAACCTCGGCCACGGCCGCGCCGCCGAGGCGCTGCGCTCGGTCCTCCCGGCCCGCGCCCAGCTCGGCATCACGCTCAACCTGCACCAGGTCCGCGCGCTCACCGGCACCCCCGCCGACGTGGACGCCGCACGCCGCATCGACGCCGTGGGCAACCGGGTCTTCACCGGCCCCCTGCTCAACGGCGCCTACCCGAAGGACCTGCTCGAGGACACCCGCGGCCTGACCGACTGGTCCTTCGTCCAGGACGGCGACCTCGCCGCGATCAAGCGCCACCCGCTGGACGTGCTGGGCATCAACTACTACACGCCCACCCTGGTGTCGGACGGCGCTTCCGTCGACGGGCCGCGCAGCGACGGCCACGGCTCCAGCGCGTTCTCCCCCTGGCCGGGCGCGGACGACGTCGCCTTCCACCAGCCCCCTGGCGAGCGGACGGCGATGGGCTGGTCCGTCGACCCCACGGGCCTGTACGACCTGCTGATGCGGATGAACCGCGAGTTCCCCGACCTGCCGCTGCTCATCACCGAGAACGGCGCGGCCTACGAGGACTCCGTGGGCCCCGACGGTGCCGTGCACGACCCCGAGCGCGTGGAGTACCTGCGCGTCCACCTGGAGGCGGTCCACCGCGCGATGCGCGACGGCGCCGACGTGCGGGGCTACTTCCTGTGGTCCCTGATGGACAACTTCGAGTGGGCGTACGGGTACAGCAAGCGCTTCGGCGCGGTCTACGTCGACTACGAGACGCAGGAGCGCATCCCGAAGTCCAGCGCCCACTGGTACGCGGGCGTCGCCCGCGCGGGCGCGCTCCCCGACGCGGCGGAGGCGGACACCGCGTCCTGACGGACCGGCGGGACGCGGCGCACTACTCGGAGGGGGGTGCCGCGTCCCGTCCCACGCCGCGGAGGAACTGCGTCCACGCGGCGGGGGTGAAGGAGAGGGAGGGGCCGTCCGGGTCCTTGCTGTCCCGGAGGTGCACGCGGTGGGGGGTGGCGGCGACCTCGACGCAGTTGCCGCCCTGGTCGTCGCTGTAGCTGGACGTGGACCACACCAACCGGCTGTTCATAGGGCCTCCGCCACCTCGCCGATGAACCGCGCCGACTCCTCGACGCCGAGGGCCTGCATGCGGATGGTCCCATGACGTTGCGACAGCCGGCTGACCTTCGTCGGGTCGGTGCAGAGGGCGCTGGTCTCCTGCGCCTCCACGTAGGCGAGGTGTTCGTGCTCCTCCGTCTCCATCAGCACCAACGACCCGCTGAGCGCCGGATACGCGACACGGTCGGCAGGCAGCACCGGGACGGAGACGTTGCGCAGTGAGCCCGCGGTCAGCAGGTCCTGCAACTGCCGCTTCATCACCTCCGGGCCGCCGACGTTCGTCCTCAGGGCCGCCTCATAGAGCACGAACCCGAACAAGGCCGTGGGCTTCCGCCGCAGCTTCTCCTGCCGCTCAAGACGCGCCGCGACCCGTTCCTCGATGGTCTCGTCGTCGAGCGGCGGACAGCTGTTGCCCATCAGCGCACGGGCGTACGCCTCGGTCTGCAACAGCCCGGGAACCAGCAGGGGCTCGTACCCGTACAGCGCGATCGCCTCGGCTTCCGCCTGCATGAACTCACGCGTGCGCTCGGGGAACTTCTCCGGTTCCAGGAACTCCTGCGCCGCCGTGAGCTTCCCCCGGCCCCGCAGAGCTGGTCCGCGACCTGGAGCAACCGGGAACTGGGCCGGCGGCGGCCCTGCTCCATGGACTTCACGGTCTCGTAGCCGTACGCCGCCTCACGCGCCAGCTGCTCGCGCGTGACGCCCGCTTGCTCACGCCAGAGCTTGACCTGGTTGCCGCAGTACCGCCACGCCATCGGCGGCTGGGTCACCTCGCCGGTCATCCGCACCCACCCCCGCACTCTCCGTGGTCACCAGACTACGGAACGGCGCTGTCAGCCGCGTCCGAAGTTGTGGAAGCGGCCGATGACAGTGAAGCCGCGGCGCGCGTACCAGTGCCGGGGCCAGTCGTCCGCGTCGGCGACGAGGAAGCGGGTGGCGCACCCGGCGTCGACGGCCTGGCGCAGCGCCGTGGACAGGACGGCGTCGGCGTGGCCGCGGCCGAGGTGGGCCTCGGAGGTGATGAGGTCCTCGATCTGGGCGGTGCCGGACGCGGGGTCGATGTAGAGGTCCGCCCAGGAGGCGACGTCTCCCTCGGGCGCCCGCGCGCCGATGAAACGGACGACGTCCGCACCGCGCCGGCGGGCCTCGCGGCGGTCGACGAGCTGGCGGATGACCTCGTCGTCGGCCTCCGGGAGGAAGCCGCGCCAGCGCCGGGCGAGGGGGGCGCGGAAGGCGTCGAGGTCCACTTCCGCCGCGGGGCCGCCGTCCGGCACAGGGCCGGTGTGCAGCATGACGAGCTCGGCGGAGTGGTGGTAGCCGGCGCGGATCAGGGGCGCGGCGCAGGCGGTGCCCGTGGCGTCGTCCAGGACGGTGATCGCGCGGTGCTTCAGGTGGCCCAGCGCCTCGTCGGCGAGGGCGGGCAGCGCCTCGGGATCCGAGGTGCCGTCCACGACCACGTGGTTGTTGCCGTGCGAGTACGCGTAGGCGTCGTCGAGGACGGCGAAGCCACCGGGGAGGTCGACGGTGCGCGCGGCCTGGCGGCGGGCGAAGGCGGTGACGAAGGCGCGGATCTGCGGCATTTGCGGTCCTGACATGGGGGCAGCCTAGGCCGGGCCGCTAGGGTCGCGTGCCATGGCGATACAACTCTTCGGCGCCGACGAGGCCTTCGTGGACCGGATGATCGCTCTGGCGGACCTGCCGTGGAGCTGCCGGGCGGTCGAGGACGCGTTCGTGGCCAACGGCTGGGAGGTCCCGGAGGACGAGGAGGAGGGGCCGGTCATCGGCTGGTGGGAGGTCCAGTTCCTGCCCGGGCGTGAGGAGGGCGTCGACGACTGGTGGCTGGAGCTCGGAGAGGCTCCCGGCTGCATGGACGACGGCTCCCCCGACGTGGTGTGCGCCCACCCCGGGTGCGGTGAGGGGAGCTACGTCCTGCACCCCTTCGCGTACTTCGCCGACCCGGAAGACCCGGCCGAGTGGGACAACGAGTTCGGGCCCTGGCACAGCCGCCCCGACGTGCGGCGCGAGGCGACGGCGGAGGACTACGACGCGGAGTACCGGCGGATGGCGGCACTGCTGCGCGACCGCCTTGGGGAACCGGAACCCGCGGGTCCCTGGCCGTACAGGGACCTCGACGCCACCCGGCACGTCCGCTGGTCGCGGGGCGAGGCGTACGTGATCCTCCTCGACGGGAACGACGCCATGTCGTACGGCGCCTACCGCCGCGCGGGCGTCGTCGTCCGGCCGAAGCGTTAGGTTCGCCGTCATGGCCGGGCAACTCCGGGACGTCGCCGACGATCTTCTGGACCGGATCATGGAACTCGCGGACCTGCCCTGGAGCTACCGGGCCTTCGAGGACGCGTTCGTGCGCAACGGCCGGCACCACGTGGGTGCGGGCGGGGAGCCCGTCATCGGCTGGCTCGACGCCGTGCTCAGGTGGCGCGTCCGATAGACAGCCTGTCATCCCCAGGGCAGTTGAGGAACTGCAGCCTCTCACGTAGCGTCAAAATCTCTGCAGCTGCAGTCAAGAAGAGACACGGGGGTGTCCGCGGTGGGTGTCGTACTGCCCGACGAACTGGCGTACGTGCTCGACCTGATCGGCATCGCGTGGCCGAACGTCGACGAGGACGACTACCGCGAGATGGCCACGTCGCTGCGGGACTTCGCGGACGACATCGACGGCGGCGCCATGGACGCCCACACCGCCGTGCAGGAGCTGCTGGGCGCGAACGCGGGCGCCGCGATGGACGCCTTCGAGGCGCACTGGGGCAAGGTCAAAGGCACGCATCTGGCCAATCTCGCCGAGGCCGCGCGGATGGGGGCGACGGCGCTCGACGGGGTGGCGATCGCGATCGAAGTCGCCAAAGTCGCGGCGATCGTCCAACTCGGCATCCTGGCAGCCGAGATCGTAGCGACCATCGCCTCCGCCCCCTTCACGCTCGGGCTGTCGAGCTTCGCCGGGGCCGCCGCGACCCAGGCGACCCGGATGATCGTGAAGAAGATCTTCCGCGAGGTCATCAACCAGGTCGTCGACCAGCTGATGTCGATCGCCACCGCCCCGATCTACGCCGCCTTGGAGTCGATGGCAGCCGACCTGATCATCCAGGTCGGTTCCAACGCCCTCGGCCTCCAGAAGGGCGTCGACCTCGGCCGGACCGCCGACGCCGGTAAGGAGGGCTTCGGCGAGGGCGTCGACGGCGCCAAGAAGCAGGCCGACAGCTTCACCCTCGCCAGCGCCGGAGGCGGCGGAGGTGGCGGCGGGGGCGGGGGCGGCGGGGGCAGTCACTTCCAGAGCGACGGGGACAGCTTCGACCGGATCGACACCCAGCTCGACGGCATCACCGGCTCCCTGCACGGCAAGTCGAAGGGGCACATAGGCCGGGCCCGCAACGCCAAGGGCCGGACCAGCGGCCGCGGCGAGATCGCCGAGCACGTCATGCCGATCGCCACGAAGATCGTGGACGGCATCGGCGAGGCGGCCGAGAAGGCCGTGGGCCATGTGCGCAACGACATGCGCAAGGGCCTGAAGCAGATGCACCAGAACCACCGCGACAACGACGACAAGATCGCCGGGGACCTGGACCGCATCGCCAAGGGAGGCAGGAACGATCCCAAGGGCCCCCATGCCGGCGCCGGCACGCGACCGGCGTCAGCAGGCCGAGGACCGGGCCGGAGCAGCACTCGCGACAGCCTCGACATGGACCACCCCAACAACAGCACACGCCGTGACCACACGATCAAGGACTGCGGTGACCCGGTCGACGTCGCGACCGGCAGGGTGTTCCTGAGGGCGGCGGACATCGTCCTGCCCGGCATGCTCCCCCTCACCTTCACCCGCAAGTTCGAGTCGTCCTACCGGGCCGGCCGGCACGTGGGCAGGTCCTGGGCCTCCACCGTCGACCAGCGCCTCGAGTTCGACGACCGCGGCATCGTCTTCGTCACCGAGACCGGACTGCTGCTGTCCTACGACCTTCCTCGCCCCGGGGAGCACGTCCTGCCCGCCCGCGGACCGCGCTGGCCGCTGACCCGCACTCCCCAGGGGGACTGGGCGGTCCATGACCCCGACGCCGGCCACACCCGCTACTTCGCCGAAGCCGTCCACGCACCGGGGCTGGCGCTGTTGGACGAGATGTCCCACCGCAACGGCGACCGCATCACGTTCGACCACCACCACGAGACCGGGGCCCCGCTGGCCATCCGGCACTCGGCCGGCTACCACCTCAAGCTCACCACCGACGATCAGGCCCGGGTCACCGCCATCCACCTGGCCGGTGCGGCGGAAGACGGCTCCGACCAACTGGTCGTGAGCTACGGGCACGACACGGCCGGCAACCTCACGGAGGTCACCGGTTCCTCGGGGAACCCCACGCGGTTCGAGTACGACGGCGACCACCGGATGGTCGCCTGGACCGACACGAACGGCCGCCGGTACGAGTACACCTACGACCACCGCAGCCGCTGCGTCTCACAGGGGGGGACCGACGGCCACTTGCGTTATGCGTACACGTACGACGGTGCCGACCCGTCACCCGGGCACACCGTCACCACCGCCACGAACTCGCTCGGGCACACCACTCGCCACGTGATCAACGACCGGCTCCAGGTCGTCGCCTCGACCGACCCTCTGGGCAACACCACCCGCACCGAGTACGACGACAGCGACAACGTCCTCACAACCACCGACGCGCTCGGTCACACGACCCACTACGCGTACGACGAGGGCGGCCGCCTCACCACCGTCATCAGCCCCGACGCGATGCGCATCACCACCGCGTACGACGAGTCGGGCCTCCCGACCGTGATCACGGGCCGGGACGGTGCGGTCTGGCGCCAGGAATACGACGCGGCAGGCAATCTCACCGCTCTCGCCGACCCCACCGGCGCGGTCACCCGCTACGTCCATGACGACCGCGGACGTGTGGTCTGCGTCACCGACGCCCTGGGCAACACCAGTCGGGCCCAGCACAACTCCGCCGGCCTGCCCGTCGCCATCACCGACCCGCTCGGCCACACGACCCGGTACGGATACGACGCCTTCGGCCGGCTCACGACCGTCAGCGACCCGAGCGGCGCGACGACGACCGTCCTCCGCACCGTGGAAGGTCACACGGCCGCCGTCATCCGCCCCGACGGGACAACCGAATCGTGGACCTACGACGGTGAGGGCAACTGCGTCACGCAGACGGACCCGTTGGGGCAGGTCACCCGCTTCGAGTACGGGCACTTCGACTTGCTGACCGCGCGTACCGACCCGGACGGATCACGTTTCGAGTTCCACCACGACTCCGAACTGCAGCTGACCAGCGTGCGGAACCCCCAAGGGCTGACGTGGGACTACACCTACGACACGGCCGGATTCCTGGTCGCCGAGCGGGACTTCGACGGGCGGACCCTGGGCTACACGTACGACGCGGCAGGCCGGCTCGTCGCCCACACCAACGGAGCCGGGCAGACCGTCCGCTTCACCCACGACGCGATGGGCCGCGTGACCGAGAAGCTCGCGAACGGGGAGTCGACGACCTACCGGCACGATCCCGAGGGCCGATTGGCGCAGGCGATCAGCCAGGATGCCGAACTGTCCCTCACCCGCGATGCCGTGGGACGGGTGATCGCCGAATCCGTGAACGGCCGGGTCCTCGCCAGCGCATACGATCTCACCGGCCGCCGCACCCACCGCGTGACGCCGAGCGGGGCCACGGCCTCGTGGACGTACGATCCGGCAGGCAACGCCGTGGCGCTCGTGACGTCGGGTCGCACGATCACGTTCGAGCACGACGCGCTCGGCCGTGAGACCGCCCGCCACGTGCGCGGCGGCCTGCATCTGAGCCACGCGTGGGACGCCATGGGCCGACTCACCGGACAGACCCTCACCCTCACATCGCCCGCCGGCGCCGCCGAGGCCCCACGGCCCGTCCAGCGCCGGGAATACGGTTACCGGCCCGACGGGAACCTGGTGACCGTCGAAGACCAGCTCTCGGGCCGCCGCTCCTTCGCACTGGACACCATCGGCCGGGTCACCCGGGTCACCGCCCGGGGGTGGGAGGAGACCTACGCCTACGACGCAGCGGGCAACCAGACGCTGGCCTCCTGGCCCGACCGCCATCCGGGCGCGGAGGCGCGCGGAGAGCGGGAGTACGCGGGGACCCGGATCTCGCGGGCCGGTAACATCCGGTACGAGTTCGACGCGCAGGGCCGGATCACGCTGCGGCAGAAGACGCGGCTCTCACGTAAACCGGAGACCTGGCGGTACGAGTGGGACGCCGACGACCAGCTCTCCCGGGTCGTCACGCCCGACGGCACCGTCTGGCGCTACCTCTACGACCCCCTCGGCCGGCGCATCGCCAAACAGCGGATGTCGCCCGACGGCGGTTCGGTCGTCGAGCAGACCGACTTCACGTGGGACGGGCCGGACCTCGCCGAGCAGTGCACCGGTCCGTCGGAGGCGTCCGCACGCATCAGCCTGACCTGGGACTACCAGGGCTCCCGACCGGTCGCCCAGACCGAGCACAAGACGGTCGACGACGCCACCCAGGACGAGGTCGACGAGCGCTTCTTCGCGATCGTCACCGACCTCGTCGGAAGCCCCTCGGAACTCGTCGACGAGGACGGTCACATAGCCTGGCGGAGCCGCTCGGCACTGTGGGGCTCCACCGCCTGGCCGGCCGACGCCACGGCCTACACGCCCCTCCGGTTTCCGGGGCAGTACTTCGACCCGGAGAGCGGACTCCACTACAACTTCTTCCGGCATTACGACCCCGAGACCGCACGATACGTGTCGTCGGACCCCCTGGGGCTGGGTCCCGCCCCCAATCCCACGACGTACGTCCACAACCCTCACACCTGGGCCGACCCGCTCGGCCTCACACCGTGCCTGACCTCCCTGGAGAGCATCGCCACCCAGATCGCCCACGTCCTCCCGGAAGAGAAGAGGCAGTACCAGACGGTGGCGGCGATCCATGCCGATACGCCGGAAGGACCCCGGATCTTCGTCGCCGGCACCAGCAGGACCCCCCTCACGGGGGCCCAGATCAAACTCGCCAAGCAACTGGGCGCCATTCCCCTGCCGAAAGACCAGTACATGCCGAAGCCGCCCCCCAAGGAAAGGGGGGGCCATTCAGAGCAGAACATCCTGAATTTCCTGAACAGGATGCACAGGAGCAGCGGCGGCGCCAGTTGGAACCCCACGCACGGAGCCGCGTCCCGTAGCGTTTGCGCCGACATCTGCGCGCCTCTGATCCGCGCGAGCGGGGGAATGATGACCGGGCCGGTCCACCAGGAGGAAAAGCCGACGCACCAAAGGCAGTTCTACTGGCCCGGTCGGTATCATCCGAGCTGATCCCCCGGTCCCCGCGGGACGGCGACCGCCGGCAGTGAACCCTCGACCCGAGACAGGACACGTTCAGCATCATGGCTCTCAGCAGGATCTCCGCGGAGCTCGTCGCCGAGGACGACTGCCCCGGCGTCGAGGAGTCACTCGGACGACGGGACGGCTGGCAAGTACGCGATGGCGCCAACTGGATCGTGAGTCACGACGGTCCGGAGATCACCACTCGCCGCCTGTCCGATGACCTGTCTCGGGTCTTCTCCCGGACGCGGACGTGGACGGCCCCCGTACCGGACGAGTCAAGCTACGCGACTCCGACACCGGACGGACTGCTCGTCGGCGGGCGGCACCGGATCACCTCGCTCGCCGCCGACGGTTCCGTCCGGTGGGCGTTCGACCACGACGCCTGGGCCGCGGACGGCTTGGGTCGCGGCGCGTGCGTCGCGATGCCCTCGGACGACGTCGTGCTGGCGACGATCGTGGGTCGTGTCACGAACGGCACGTACGACGGCGACCTCTGCATCGCGCTCGACAGCGGCTCGGGTGAGCTGCTCGGCGAAAGGACGCTGCCCTCCTTCTCCGCGCTCTACAAATTCCAGCAAAGCCTCGTCGCCGCGAATTTCGTCTTTCTGTCGGCGGGTCAGGGGCAGGACGACGCGCACTCCCTCCTGGTCTCGCTCCGCGACGGAGACATCTCCGCCGTACCGGCGGGCCCCGCGGACGAACCGTTCACCGGAAACAGCCTGGACGGAACGTCGTTCCTCAAGCTGACCAGAGGCGGCGAGATCCTCACCCGGTACGAGCCGGCGCCGTCCGGTCTGTGCCGGACGGCGGCACACGCCGAGGCCACGACCGTGCTGGACGATCCGGAAGCGGTGTTCGTCGGCGGCCCGGGATTCGTCGACCGTGAACGTGTGCTGGCGGCGGTGGCCGAGGACATCTGGCCCGAGGAATCCCGGCACTTCCTGTGGGACACTGCGACGCTGGCTCCCCTGGCGGAGATCGTGTACCCCTTCTCCGTGAGTCCCGAACCCATCCCCCTGGGTGACGGAACGTGGATCACCGTAAGTGAGGACAGGGTCCTGCGGTGGCGGGCGGGCGACCCCGAGGCCCTGCCCGCATAGCGGCGTCGCCGGTTCACGCCGGCCGCGACTGCGCCTGCCTGCGCAGGAATTCGGCGACGTCCTTGCGCCGGGAGTACGGCTGGAGGGTCTGGGCCGTGGAGGAGAGCATGCCCCGCACGCGCGGGGACTGGACGCGGCCCAGGAGGTCCAGGACGCGGATGCCGGCGTCCGTGGCCTCGTCGACGTGTCGGGCGGAGGCGAGGTTGTCGGCGAGTTCCGCGGTGTACAGCGCGGCGTTGCGCGTGAAGTGCGGCGCCTGCAGGCCGACCGCGCGCCGCGCGTGCTCGACCGCGCGGTGGTGGTCGCCGAGGGCGGACCAGGACTGGGCCTCCAGCCCGGCGAGTTCGGCCTCGCCGTAGAAGGTCATCCACTCGGGGTCCGCGGCGCGGGGGCCGCTGCCGAACAGGGTCTGGGCGCGGGCGAGGGCGCGTTCGCAGCCGGGGCGGTCGCCGAGGCCGGCCCAGCCGCCCGCCTCGCGGAGGGCGAGCAGCGAGAGCAGGCGCGGCGAGCCGAGGTGGCGGGCGGCCTGCTGGGCGGCCTGGGCCGCGCGGACGGCCTCGCGGGGGCGCCCGGCATCGCGGGCGAGGAAGGAGGCGTTGCAGAAGGCGTGCGCCTCCAGGGCGCGGTCACCGGCCATGCGGGCGGTGGCGAGGGCCTCGCCGTAGAAGGAGCGGGCATCGGCGAGGCGCCCGGAGTCGTGGGCCAGCCAGCCCACGGAGATGGCGAGTTCACCGGCGCCGCCCATCAGGTCCTCGGCGACGGCCTGGCTGTAGGTGCCCTCGTCGAGGAGGCGGTAGGCGGCCCCGAGGGAGTGGCCGGCCTGGCGGTAGAGCGCGCCGGCGCCGTGCCGGTCGTCGTGCAGGCGGATCTCGCGGACGGCCGCGCGGACAGCCCGGGCCTGGGGTCTGCCGACCTTGTGCACCGGCTCCGCCGCGGCGGCGGGCCCCAGCATCAGGGTCGTGGCGATGGCGGCCGGGCCGCCGGTCATGAACGCGCGACGCAGCACGTCGCTCTCCTCGTCGGTTTCGGTCTCGTACGGGGCCGGCCGGGGAGCCGGGACCGCCGTGCCGCGCCGCCCGCGGACCAGCTCACGGGGCTCGAAGCCCATGTCGGCAAGGTCGCGGCCGGGGAACATGTGCCGGAAGACCCGCTCGTAGGCGTAGTTGGGGCAGCGGATCTCCCCCGACTCCACGCGGCCGATGTAGCGGGCGTCGCAGCTGACCTGTTCGCCGATGTCCCGCCCCGCGCGGCGCACGGCGGCGGCGAACTCGCCGGGGGACCGGTCTCCGCGCAGGCGCCGGAAGGCTGTGTTGGGGGTGGAAGGTGACGAGTGCATCGCCGGGCTCCCGTTGG
The DNA here is from genome assembly GCF_033792805.1 of Streptomyces sp. PA03-1a. Classification (NCBI taxonomy): domain Bacteria; kingdom Bacillati; phylum Actinomycetota; class Actinomycetes; order Kitasatosporales; family Streptomycetaceae; genus Streptomyces; species Streptomyces sp. PA03-1a. The sequence continues at coordinate 3,850 of NZ_JARAVO010000064.1, read as the reverse complement.
ACGGTCGGTGCGGTGCCGGTTGGCGGCGCGACGACCGTACTCGCTGTGAGGGCCCGAGTACCGTGGGTTTGGCTACAAAAGGGATATCTCACCCTCCATTCGCCATGAAACGCCACCCCTGTCGGCGTCAAGCGGGCGTAGCCGTTGACGTCCGCGCGCGTTGGACACCGTGCAACCCACCGTCCGACCCCAAGGAGGATTCGCCTTGTTGGACGAACCATGGGATCTGGTCACCGTCCCGACCCGGCAGGGACTGGAGGCCGTGGACATCCTGCGCATGCGGACCGGTCTCGGACCCGTGCTGCACGACAGCTCCGGTCACAGCCTCGGCTTCCTGGTGCCGCCGGGCACGGCCGACGGCTGGGACATGCCGGGCAGCGCCTGCACGCAGACCGAGGGCGGCGGCTTCACCGTCCCCGGCGAGCTGCGGGAGCCGCCGGTGGCCGGCACCGGCTGGCTGGTGCCCCCGCACGACGACAGCGCCGTGACGGACCCGGCGGTGCTGCGTGACGCGCTGGGCGAGGCCGCCCGGATGATCGAGCTGGCCGACCGGCTCTGAGCCCCGCGTCGCCCGCCGCCCATACTGGGGTGCATGGCACCGCGCAGGACGAGGACGACGAAGGCACCGGACGGCATACGCGAGCAGGTCGGCGGGGGTCTCGCCGAGCTCGTGCCGGACCGGGACCGGCCGCGGGGCTGGTCGCTGCTGATCGACGGGGCGCCGCAGTCGCACGTCGACCTCGGCGACCCGGAGCACCTGGACTTCTCCTACCAGCGCAGGCTCGGCCACGTCGTCGACCTCGCCGCGCCGCCCGGCCGCCCGCTGCGCGTGCTGCACCTGGGCGGCGGCGCGCTGACCCTGGCCCGCTACACCGCGGCGACCCGGCCGCGCTCGACGCAGCAGGTGGTGGAGCTGGACACCGCGCTGATCGAGCTGGTGCGGCGGGAACTGCCCTGGGACCGCACCTGGCGCATCAAGGTGCGCGGCGGCGACGCCCGCGAGGGCCTGGCGAAGGTCCCGGAGGGCTGGGCGGACCTGGTCATCACGGACGTCTTCGGCGGGGCCCGTACGCCCGCCCACCTGACCAGTACGGAGTTCCTCGCGCAGGTGCGGCGCGCGCTGACGCCCAGGGGGCTCTACGCCGCCAACGTGGCGGACGGCGGACGGCTGGAGTTCCTGCGGGCGCAGATCGCGACGGTGCGGGCCTGCTTCCCCCACGCGTGCCTGGCGGCGGATCCCGCCGTCCTGCGGGGGCGGCGCTTCGGCAACGTCATCCTGGTGGCCGCGGACGGCGAACTGCCCGTGGCGGAGTTCACCCGGCGGGTGGCCTCGGACCCGCATCCGGGGCGGGTCGAGCACGGCAGCGAGCTGGACGCCTTCGCGGGCGGCGCGGCGCCGGTCACCGACGCCACGGCGGCGGCCTCGCCCGCTCCCCCGGAGTCGGTGTTCCGCTAACCGCCCGTGTTCTGCGCCTTGTAGGTGTCGACGGTGGGCGGATGCCCGTTCCAGGTGCAGAAGAGCGACGAGGTCGTGGTGGCCGAGACGAAGTCGACGCGAATCCACTCCGGTTGCTTCCAGACCTTCATCTCCCAGCCGGAGTCTGGCGTCGCCGAGACCAGGGTCGCCGAGGTCTCGCCCAGGTCGAGCACGACCCGTCCGCCCTCGACCGTGTAGCCGTGCACGTTGCCGGTGTCGGCGGAGGAGGTGGTGGCGGGGGTGGCCGAACCGGGCGGCCGGGCCGGGGCGGTGGACGGGGTGCGCGGCATGGCGGGGGCGGTCCGGGCCGGGCCGGTGGCCGTGGGCCCGGCCGCGCGGTGGGTGGCTCCGCCGTCCGGGGACTGCGTGGGGGCGGGGACCTTGTCGGAGACCGGTTCGGAGATCGGCAGGGCCCGGGGCGGGTCGTAGGCCGTGCCCGCCAGCACGTGGTGGACGCCGAACCACGACAGTGCGACGGCGGCGCTCGTGGCGAGCGTCCACGCTCCGGCGTGCGCCAGTCCTTTTCGCATCCGCCCATAGTGCCGGACGCACCCGCCGAACGGAGCCGGGGGTTGCGCTTCAGGTTCTGACGTGCTCGCGCCCACCCGGCATCCCCCTCATGGGCTAAGTTGCGGGCCATGGCAAGTGTGCTCGTGGTCGAGGACGACCAGTTCGTGCGCTCCGCCCTCATCCGGCACCTCACCGAGGCCGCGCACTCCGTACGGAGCGTGGGCACGGCCCTGGAGGCGCTCCGGGAGGTCGCGCAGGTCGGCTTCGACGTGGTGATCCTGGACCTCGGCCTGCCGGACCTGGACGGGGCCGAGGCGCTGAAGATGCTGCGCGGCATCACGGACGTGCCGGTGATCATCGCGACGGCGCGGGACGACGAGTCGGAGATCGTGCGGCTGCTCAACGCGGGCGCCGACGCACACCCCCGAGGGCACGGCCTTCGCGGTGGACGTGCACAGCAGCCAGGAGGCGGTGATCGTGCTGGTCTCCGACGCGGGCCCGGGCATCAAGGACCCGGCGGCCGCACTGCGGCGCGGCCAGGGCGCGGGCGGCGACGGTTCCACGGGCCTCGGGCTGGACATCGTACGGCGCCTCGCGGAATCCACCGGGGGCGACGTCCGGCTCGGCTCCTCGGTGCTGGGAGGCGCGGAGATCCGGGTGTGGATCGCGCTGCGGCCGCTCGCCGCGGGCGGGAAGCGGAACCACCGCGTGGTGCGCCGCAGGCGGCTGAAGCGGACCGCCGCGGCCACGGGGCTCTGAACGATCGAGGCCGGGTGGCTCCCACCACCCGGCAGGTATGCGAGCCGGATTTCGCGACGGCCGTTCCGGGTCAACCCCAGTAAATGTCGCAGGCCTCGTAGTAGTAATAGTATGCGTCCTCCCCGGAATAGCAGTAGTCGTCACTGACGTAGCCGCTGACGGCGCCGGCCCACTGCTGGGAGGTCTGCGTCACCACGGAGTCGGCCTGCGCCGACGCCGGCGCGGCGAAGGCCGTGGCGGGGATCAGGGCACCTCCCGCGGCCAGGGCGGCGGAAGCGGTGAGGACTACCAGACGTCGTGTGCGAGTCATCGGGATTCTCCTTGCGTGAGGAATTACGGGGAGGGATGTACGGCGAACGGTCCTGTCCGGAATTTCACTTCGAATTCCCGGCTCTGCGTGCACCCATGTCTCCATTAACCCCGGCCCCGTGCCCCGCGTCATGCCCCCGGATTTCGGGGCTTGACAAAGGCCGCGGCAGGGACCGGCCGACTGGCCGACCGGCCGCGAGCAGCACCGCGCCGCCCGCAGAGGTCTGAACCTTTAACCGGCCCCGATGGCTCCCTTAAGCGCGCCATAAGAAGTCGAACGCCCGCACGGAACTGGGCATTTGTCCGAATCGGCATCGCTAGCGTGCGGCCTCATGAGGAACTCACATCGTCGTCGTCCCACCCGCAAGGTCGCCCTCCTCGGGGGCGTGACCGCGGGCGCGGTCGTCGCGGCCGGGGCCTTCGCGCTCGCGGGCTCGGCCCAGGCCGCCACCGTCGGTGCCGCGTACAGCAAGACCAGCGACTGGAGCACCGGGTACACCGGCCAGTACGAGATCACCAATTCCTCGAACGCGACGCTGTCCGACTGGACGCTGAAGTTCGACCTGCCCGCGGGCACGAGCATCAGCTCGCTCTGGAACGCCACCTACACGGCGTCCGGGCAGCACGTGACCGTGCGCCCCGCGAGCTGGAACAAGGACATCGCCGCGGGAAAGACGGCCGAGTTCGGCTTCGTGACCAAGTCCGCCGCGAAGGCGGGCGATCCGGTCAACTGCCGGATCAACGACGTGAAGTGCTCCGTCGACGACGGCGTGACCGCCTCCCCCAGCGGGCGCC
>NZ_JARAVO010000063.1:0-39928 GCF_033792805.1 Streptomyces sp. PA03-1a | reverse complement strand
CGGGAATAGGGTTTTTGAGGGGTTTTGTGGGCTCGGAGATTTTTATAAGAGACAGGTTCAGCGTGTGACACGGCCGTGAGAGTACCCGCCGGGCCGGGCTCCGGGCCAAAAGCCCCTCGCCGGGCTTCCGGCCTGCTGCTTCCTCCGGTACGGTCCGCGTGCGCGGGGCTACCGCCCGTACCTTCCGCTGTGGGGTCGTGTCCGTTCACGGCCGCCGTTCCTTCCTCCCCTGCTCGCCGGTCACGGCTTCGAGGGGTCCCACTCGACCGGCAGGTTCGGGGCCTTGGTTCCGCTGGGCGCCGCCTGCAGGGACTTCAGGGCGAACTCCATGACCCGCTTGAACACCGGGCCGCAGATCTGACCACCGAAATAACTGCCGCGGGTCGGGTTCTGGATCACGCAGGACACGGTCAGCCGCGGGTCGTCGGCGGGGGCGAATCCCATGAACGAGGCCGTGTAGCCGCTGTAGGTGCCCGTTTCCGGGTCCACCCGGTTGGCCGTGCCGGTCTTGCCCGCGACGCGGTACCCCGCGATGCGGGCCCTGGTGCCGGTGCCCTGCTCGTCGCCGACCACGGACTCCAGCATGGTGGTGAGCGTCTTGGCGGTCTTCGCGCTGACCACCCGGGTCCGCGGCGCCTGCGGGGACGGGACGAAGCGGCCGTCCGGGCCGGTCGTGCCGCGCACCAGGCTGGGCTCGACCCGTACACCGCCGTTGGCGATCGTCGAGTACACCGAGGTGGCCTGCAGCGCGTTCAGCGACAGGCCCTGCCCGAAGGGGATGGTGTACTGCTGGGACGCGTTCCACTGGTCCGGCCTCGCCAGGATGCCGGGCGTCTCGCCGGGGAAACCGACCCCCGTGGGCCGCCCGATGCCGAATTTCCTCAGGTACGAGTAGAGGACGCGGTTGGCCTGCTTCTGGTTCTTGCCGAGTTGCTCGGCGGCCAGGATCGTGCCGATGTTGCTGGACTTGGCGAGCACGCCGTTCAGGGTCAGGTGCCAGGTGCCGTGGTCCACGTCGTCGTGGAAGACGCGGTCGGCGCGCGGCAGGGTGCCGGGCACCGTGACGTGGGTGTCCGGGGTGGCCACGCCCTCGTCGAGGACCGCGGCCATGGACATCAGCTTGCTGACGCTGCCGGGCTCGTACGCGTCCTGCAGCGCGGCGTTGCCGAGGGCGGTGGGGTCGGCCCGGGTCAGGTCGTTGGGGTCAAAGCCGGGGGCGTTGGCCATGGCCAGCACCTGCCCGGTGCGGGTGTCCTGGACGATCACGTAGCCGCGGTCGGCGTCGGACGCCCTCACCTGCTGGGTGATCGCCCGCTGGGCGGCCCACTGGATGTCCCGGTCCAGGGTCAGCTCCACGTCGGTGCCGGGCTCGGCGGCGCGCTCCTGCACGCTGGCCGTGGGCACCCGGCGGCCGCCGGACTGGGCGTAGGTGACGGTGCCGTCCTTTCCCGCCAGTGCCTTGTCGAGGCGGCTCTCCAGACCGCCGCCGCCCGCGCCGGAGGCGTTCACCCAGCCGATCACGCCCGCCGCGAGGTCACTCGCGGGGTAGACGCGCTTGGCGTGCCGGAGCCGGAAGACCCCGGCGAGGTAGTTGACGCCGTCGCCCTTCTCGGCCCGGTCGGCTAGCGCGCTCTGCAGGTCCTTGATCTGGTTCCAGACCTGCGGCGACTGCTGCCGGGCGATGATCTCGTTGCGCGATCCCGGGTAGTTGGCGAGCTGCTTCGCGATCTCCTTCTGGTCGCCGTCGACGATCGGCGCGAGCAGTTCCGCGGCGCGCGCCGGAGCGTCCTTCACCTCGGCGTACTTGGGGGTGAAGAGCATCGGGTCGGCCGTGATGTCGTACGCGTCCACGGTGGTGGCCAGATCGACCCCGTTGCGGTCGGTGATCGTCCCGCGCTCGGCGGCGAGGGTCACCTTGACGTTGCGGTTGACCTCGGCCTTCGCGGCGTAGGTCGCGGCGTCCACGGCCTGCACCTGGAAGAGCCGGATCACGAAGGTGAGCATCACCAGCGTGAGAGCGAAGCTGACCAGTCGCAGGCGCGGCCGTGGCCGGCCCAGCCGCAGCAGCGGCGCACCGGCCGGCGTGACCGGGCGCGGGGGCCTGCGCCGCGGCGGTACGGCCCCGCGGCCGGCCCGGTCCCGGGCGCCCCTGGCGTCGCGTCCGCCGGCGGCCGGCCTGCGGGCCCCGGGAGTGCGTCCGTGCGGCACGCCGGAGGTGCCGGCGCTGCCGGACGTGCCGGACGCGCCGGATCCCTCGCGGCGGGGGGTGGGCTTGCGGGCCCGCGGGTCGCGGCCCGCCTCGCGGGCGGTCCGGCCGCCGTCGTCACGTGGCCGCGCCCCGCGCGCGGCGGGCTGGCGTGCCCCCGCCTGCTGCCCGGGTGCGGTCCTGCGGCGGGGCTCGCCGGTCTCGCCGCCGCGTGCGGGCGTTCCGGCGTCGCCGTCGCGTCCCCGGGGCACCTGCCGGCGCCGGGGGGCGGCTCCGCCGCCGTCACCGCGGCCGCCACGGCCCCGGGCGTCGGGCCCCGGGCGGCCGGCGCCGTTCTCCCGGCCGGCCCGGTCACGCCGTTCGCCCCGCTCGCCGCGGTCGCCCCGCTCGCGCGGCGGCTCCCCGTCGCGGGTCACCACGCCCCGGCACCTTCCCGGCCGGCCGGACGGGCGGATCGGTGCGGGTGGAGGGCGCGGGGCCCCGGAGCAGCGGTCACGGGGTCTCCTTGGGGCTCGTGCTGGGCTTGGCGGAGGCGGACGGCGTCGGGCCCAGGGAGGCGGCCGCGGAGCCGCTGGGAGCGACGGTGGCGGGCGCCGTGCTCGGGCTGGGGGCCGGCACGTAGGGCGCGGCGCCGGGCCTGCCCAGGACCCTGCCGTCGGGGGCGAGGAAGGCCGGGTTGCCACCGGGGACCATGCCCAGGTCGCGGGCCTGCTCGTCCAGCGCGTCCGGCGCCGAGTACTGGTCGACCTCCTGCTGCAGCGCCTGCTCCTCGTCGGTGTACTGGGTGGTCTTCTTCTGCAGCTCGCTGAGCTTGAAGGAGTCCCGGTTCACCGCCGAGTTGAGCAGCAGCAGGGTGATCAGGCCGCCGCCCAGCAGCAGCACGATCAGCAGGACGAAGGGCGAGCGCGCCGCCGAGGTGCGCCGCCTCACGCCAGGGCCTCGCGGATCCGCTGGGCGCCGCGCAGCCGCGCCGGGGCGGCCCGGCGGTTGGCGGCGATCTCGTCCTCCGTGGGCAGCTCGGCGCCGCGGGTGAGCAGCTTGAGCCGCGGCTGGTACTGCTCCGGCACCACGGGCAGCCCGGGCGGCGCCGTGATGGCCGCGCCGGCGGCGAGGACGCCCTTGACGAGGCGGTCCTCCAGGGAGTGGTAGGACAGCACGACGATCCGGCCGCCCACGGCGAGCGTGGCGACGGCCGCGGGGATGGCGCGCTCCAGCACCGTCAGCTCCCCGTTGACCTCGATGCGCAGCGCCTGGAAGGTGCGCTTGGCCGGGTTGCCTCCGGTCCGCTTGGCGGCCTGCGGCAGCGCCTCGCGGATCAGCTCGACCAGCCGGGCGCTGGTGGTGAAGGGCTCGCGTGCCCGCTCGCGGACGACCGCCTCCACGATCTTGCGGGCGAACTTCTCCTCGCCGTAGTCGCGCAGCACCCGCACCAGCTCGCCCGGCGGGTAGGTGTTGAGGACCTCGGCGGCGCTGATGCCCGCGGTCTGGTTCATGCGCATGTCCAGCGGCGCGTCCTGGGCGTAGGCGAAGCCGCGGTCGGCCTCGTCCAGCTGCATGGAGGAGACGCCCAGGTCGAACAGGACGCCCTGCACCTTCGGGACGCCGAGCCGCTCCAGCACCTCGGGGATCTCGTCGTAGACGGCGTGCACGAGGGTGGCCCGGTCGCTGTACGGGGCGAGCCGCTCACCGGCGAGCTTGAGCGCGGCGGGGTCGCGGTCGACGGCGACCAGCCGGACCTCGGGGAACCGCCGCAGCAGTGCCTCGCTGTGCCCGCCGAGGCCGAGGGTGGCGTCCACGACCACCGCGCCCGGCGCTTCGACGGCGGGCGCCAGCATGTCCAGGCAGCGGTCCAGCATGACCGGGACGTGGCGTGGCTCGGACGGGGTGGTGCTCATGAAGCCCTTCTCATCTGCTCGCGGGGACGTACCACTGGGTCCCCGCCCGCTCGTGGGCGGCCTTCTGGCACCGGGGAAGGAGTGCCAGCGGACCGGGGAGCGGGAGGAGGCCGAGCGTCACGTACTCGTACGTGAGCCATCAGGCTACGGGCGAGGTCACAGTAAGCCGGGAGGCACCTCCTGGGACAACGCCGAAAAGGCGTCTTCCTGACCCGCCAGATAGTCCTCCCAGGCCGCCGCGTCCCAGACCTCGACCCGGGTGTTGGCGCCGATCACCGCGCAGTCGCGGCGCAGTCCGGCGTAGTCGCGCAGGGGCTGCGGGAGGGTGACGCGGCCCTGCTTGTCGGGGACCTCGTCATGGGCGCCGGCGAAGAGCACGCGCATGTAGTCGCGTGCCGCCCTGGAGGTGAGGGGGGCGCTGCGCAGCTCCTCGGTGAGGGCGCGGAAGCCCTCGACCGGCCATACGTACAGGCAGCGCTCCTGGCCCTTGGTGATGACCAGGCCGTCCGCGAACTGTTCGCGGAACTTCGCGGGGAGGACCAGCCGGCTCTTGTCGTCCAGCCGTGGCGCGTACGTCCCGAGGAACATCCGCACCTCCCGCACCAGGTTGGTCGACCCACTTCGCGCCACTTTACTCCACCGGCCCCCACGGTCAACGAGAAGCCTGCCCTGGCACGGGCGCCCTCGTGGGCGTCCGCGCCCGAATCACCCGCACGGGCGAGCGCGCGCGACGCCTGTGGGTTACCTCACAGTGCACCGGTTTGACCGAGATTTGCCGGACCCTCCAGCAGGTCGGAAGAGACCGTGCCCTCTACGGTCGTGTCATGTCGATAAACGCGCATGAGTCCGCGGTTCCCGCCGGCACCGGCACGGCGTCCGTCACCGACCGGCTGGTCGAGGCGAACCGGCGCTACGCGGAGCAGTTCCGCGACCCCGGCATGGACGCCCGCCCCGTTCTGCAGGTGGCCGTGGTCGCCTGCATGGACGCCCGCCTCGACCTGCACAAGGCGCTGGGCCTGGAGCTCGGCGACTGCCACACCATCCGCAACGCCGGCGGTGTGGTCACCGACGACACCATCCGCTCGCTGACCATCAGCCAGCGCGCCCTGGGCACCCGCTCGGTCGTGCTGATCCACCACACCGGCTGCGGCCTGGAGTCGCTGACCGAGGAGTTCCGCACGGAGCTGGAGGAGGAGGTGGGCCAGCGTCCGACCTGGGCGGTGGAGTCCTTCCGTGACGTCGACCAGGACGTGCGGCAGTCGATGCAGCGGGTCCGGACGTCCCCCTTCCTGACCCACACGGGCGATGTGCGGGGGTTTGTGTTCGACGTGCACACCGGCCTGCTGCGCGAAATCACAAACGAGTAACGGAAGCGGAGTGACGCGGAGCATAGTTGAAGGGGAGAATGCTTCGTATAACGGGGAGGGCCGGTCCAGGGATGACCGTGTCCCCAGGAACGGGCCGAGGAGAACCGGGTGACGACCTATGACGCGCGAGCGAGCCTCAGCGATCTGACTGCCACGGCGGACCGCGTACGCCGGTCGGTGGAGAACGTGATCGAGGGCAAGCCCGAGGTCGTACGGACTGCGCTGACGGTGCTGCTCGCCGAGGGACATCTGCTCATCGAGGATGTCCCCGGCGTCGGCAAGACGATGCTTTCCAAGGCGCTGGCCCGGTCGATCGACTGCTCGGTCCGGCGCATCCAGTTCACGCCGGACCTCCTGCCGTCGGACATCACCGGGGTCAGCGTCTTCGACCAGCAGCGCCGCGACTTCGAGTTCAAGCCGGGCGCGATCTTCGCGCAGATCGTCGTCGGCGACGAGATCAACCGCGCGTCGCCCAAGACGCAGTCGGCGCTGCTGGAGTCGATGGAGGAGCGGCAGGTCACCATCGACGGCAGCACCTACCCGCTGCCGAGCCCCTTCATGGTCATCGCCACCCAGAACCCGGTGGAGATGGAGGGGACGTATCCCCTGCCCGAGGCGCAGCGGGACCGCTTCATGGCCCGGGTCTCCATCGGCTACCCCAGCATGGAGGCCGAGCTGGAGATGCTCGACGTGCACGCGGGCGTCAGCCCGCTGGACGACCTGCAGCCGGTCGCCCACGCGCACGAGATCGTCAAACTCGTCGAAGCGGTACGGACGGTGCACGTGTCCCCGGCCGTGCGGCACTACGCGGTGAGCCTGGTCTCGGCCACCCGGGACCACCCGGACCTGAGACTCGGCGCCTCCCCACGCGCCACGCTGCACCTGGTGCGCGCCGCCCGCGCCGCGGCGGCCCTGGACGGCCGGGACTACGTGCTCCCCGACGACGTCCAGACGCTGGCCGGCGCCGTGCTGGCGCACCGTCTGCTGCCGACCGCACAGGCCCAGTTGAACCGGCGCACCCCGGAGCAGGTCGTCGCGGAGATCGTGCAGCGCACGCCGGTCCCCGACCCGTACGGCAGCCGGTGACCCGGACGACGGACGGGGACGCTGGAGGTGCCGCGTGACCGAGCGTGAAAGCGGCTTCCGGGCCGCCCTGGGCGGCCTCACCACGCGGGGCCGCTCGTTCCTCGCCGCGGGGATCGCGGCGGCCGTCTGCGCCTACGTCCTGGGGCAGCCGGACCTGCTGCGGGTCGGCCTGCTGCTGGCCGTGCTGCCGCTGGTCTGCGTGGCCGTGCTCCACCGCACGCGCTACCGCGTCGCCGGCAGCCGCCGGCTGTCGCCCTCGCGCGTGCCGGCAATGTCCGAGGCGCGGGTGCACCTGCGGGTGGACAACGTGTCGCGGCTGCCCACCGGCCTGCTGATGCTCCAGGACCGGGTGCCCTACGTGCTGGGGCCCAGGCCCCGCTTCATCCTGGACCGGGTGGAGCCCGGCGGCCACCGCGAGGTGTCCTACCGGGTCCGTTCCGACCTGCGCGGGCGCTACCCGCTGGGGCCGCTGCAGCTGCGGCTGACCGACCCCTTCGGCATGTGCGAGCTGACCCGCTCCTTCAGCGCGTACGACACCCTGACCGTGGTGCCCCGCGTGGAACCGCTGCCGCCGGTCAAGCTCAAGGGCGACTCCTCCGGCTACGGGGAGAGCCGCACCCGCGCGCTGACCCTGGCGGGCGAGGACGACGTGATCCCGCGCGGCTACCGCCACGGCGACGACCTGCGCCGGGTGCACTGGCGCTCGACCGCCAAGTACGGCGAGCTCATGGTGCGCCGCGAGGAGCAGCCGCACCGCGCCCGGTGCACGGTGCTGCTGGACACCCGGGCCGTGGCGTACTTCGGCGCCGGGCCGGACTCGGCCTTCGAGTGGGTGGTGTCCGGGGCGGCCTCGGTGGCGATGCACATGCTGGAGCGCGGCTACTCCGTACGGCTGCTCACCGACACCGGCACCACGGTGCCCGGGAACGACGGCTTCGGCGGCACCGACTCCTCGGACGCGGCCGGCACCCTGCTGGACACCCTGGCGGTGGTCGACCACTCGGACGGCGCCGGGCTCTCCCGTGCGCTGGACGTGCTGCGCACGGGCAGCGAGGGCCTGCTGGTGGCGTTCTTCGGGGACCTCGACGAGGAGCAGGCCGCGATGGCGGGGCGGATGCGGCAGCGGGCGGGGGCCGCCGTCGCCTTCGTCCTGGACAGCGCCGCCTGGGGGGCGCTGGACGAGGACGGGACGGGACGGCCCGAGGCGCCGCGGACGGGCACGGACGCGGACGCGCCGGAGGACGGCTCGGCCCGGGCCGTGCGGATGCTGCACGAGGCGGGCTGGACGGTGCTCCCGGCCGCCGCCGGCGACGGGCTGCCCGACCTGTGGCAGCGCGCCGACCGGTACCGGTCGCGTGAGGAGGCGGGGACGCGATGATGAGCGGACGAGGGCGGCTCGCGGTCTGCGCGGCGGCGGCGACGCTGATGACCGCCTGCTCGCTGCTGCCGCTGGCGACGCCGAACTCGTGGATCCTGCAGGCCGCCTTCCTGGTGGCGCTGCAGACCGGGGTGGGTGCGCTGGCCCGGCGGGTGCCGCTGGCCCGCCCGCTGACCGTGCTGGCGCAGGCGGTGGTCACGCTGCTGGTGCTCACCTTGATGTTCGCCGGCGAACAGGCCCTGCTCGGGTTCCTGCCGGGGCCCGCGGCGTTCACCCAGTTCGGCAACCTGCTGACGGCCGCGATGCAGGACGTGACCCAGTTCGCCATCCCGGCGCCGGTCACCCCGGGCATCCGGCTGCTGCTGCTCGGCGGCGTGCTGCTGATCGGGCTGACCGTGGACGCGCTGGCGGTGACCTACGGCAGCGCGGCCCCGGCCGGGCTGCCGCTGCTGGCCCTGTACTCGATCGCGGCGGGGCTGGCCGGGGGCGATGGCACCCGCTGGCCGTACTTCCTGCTGGCGGCCGTCGGCTACCTGCTGCTCCTGCTGGCCGAGGGCCGGGACCGGATCTCGCGCTGGGGCCGGGTCTTCGGCGGCGTCGGGTCCGGGGCGCGCGCCGGGTACGGAGGACCGACCGGGGCGGTGGCCCCGGTGCGGACCGGGCGCCGCATAGGGGCGATGGCGCTCGGCATCGCCCTGGTGGCGCCGGCGGCGCTGCCCTCGATGGGCGTCGGGCTGCTGCCGACGGGGGGCTCGGGCACGGGCAACGGACGCGGCGGCGGCACGATCTCCGCGGTCAACCCCGTGGTCGCGCTCCAGGACAACCTCAACCAGCCCGACGACCGGGTCGTGCTCCGGTACCGGACGAACGCCGTCTCCAACGCGGACATGTACCTGCGGATCGTGGCGCTGGACCGCTTCACCGGTGACAAGTGGGAGCCCGCGCAGCGCTCCCTGACGGGCGTGCCCAAGGTGCTGCCCAGCCCCCAGGGGCTCGGTCCCGACGTGAAGGCCACCGAGGTCGCCACCTCGGTCGCGGCGGACAAGAGCTACGTCCAGATGTGGCTGCCGCTGCCGTACCCGGCCACACAGGTGCAGGTCGACGGGCGCTGGCGCTTCGAGCCCACCGGCCGCACCATCATCGGCGACCGGGGCCAGACCACCTCGGACACCCGTTACCAGGTCAGCAGCCTGGCGCTGGAGCCGACCGCGGAGCAGCTGGCGAGCGCGCCGCCTGCCGACGCCCGGCTGCGGGCCGAGTACACGAAGGTGCCGGACTCGCTGCCCCCGGTGGTGGCGCAGACGGCCCTGGAGGTCACCAAGGACGCCACCAACGACTACGAGCGTGCCCTCGCGCTGCAGCGGTGGTTCACCTCGGGCGCCTTCTCGTACGACACCTCGGTGCGCTCCGGCACCGGTGTGCAGGCCATCACCCGCTTCCTGCGCAACAAGGAAGGGTTCTGCATCCACTTCGCCTTCACGATGGCGGCGATGGCGCGGACCCTGGGCATCCCCGCGCGGGTGGCGGTCGGCTTCACGCCCGGCACCTCGGAGTCGGACGGTGCGTACGCGGTGGGGCTGAAGGACGCGCACGCCTGGCCCGAGGTGTACTTCGAGGGCGTCGGCTGGACGCGGTTCGAGCCCACGCCGACCCGCGGCACCCTGCCGGGCTACACCCAGGAGGCGGCCACCTCCGACTCCGGGCCCACGGCGCCCGACACCCCTGAGCAGTCCGCGGGGGCCGGGGCCAGCACCGGCCCGACCGTCTCCCCGTCCTGCCTGGGCAAGGACGCCCAGCTCGGCAACTGCGACCCCCTGGGGCAGGCCTCGGGCGTCGGCACGCAGGACGAGCGGCTGTGGCCGCGGATCGTCACGTGGACGCTGCGCGTCCTCGCCTGGGCCGTGGTGCCGCTGGTGGTCCTGGTCCTGCTGCTGCCGCTGCTCTTGCGGCGCAGGCAGCGTTTCCAGCGACTGCGCGGCGGCGGCCAGGACCCGGCGGCACTGGCGGCATGGCTGGAGCTCACCGGGCGTGCCCGGGGCACGGCGGGAGCCGACGGGCAGGGGCAGGGCGGGGCATCGCAGGGCCTGACGGCCGGCGAGCTGGACGCCATGGGCGCCCGGGACGGTGCCCGGACCCTGGCGGCCTGGCTGGAGCTGATCGACACCGCCTGGGACTACGGTCTGCGGCCCGACGAGTCCGAGACCCCGCGCCGGGTCGCGGCGCGCCTCGTCCGCGACGGCGGGCTGGAAGGGCCCTCGGCGGAGGCGGCGCAGCGTCTGGCGACCTCGGTGGAGCAGGCCCTGTTCTCGCCGCGACCGCCGACGGCCACGGGCTCGGCGAAGGACGTCCAACTGGTGCGGGAGGGGCTGCGCAGGAACGCGGACGGCATGACGCGGATCCGTGCCGTGCTGCTGCCGCGTTCCACGGTCCGGGTCGTCTGGCGGTCCGCGGAGCGCTGGTCGGCGGCCTCGGCCCGCTTCTCTGCCAGGCTGCGCGGTGCGGGCGACGCCGTGATGCGACCGCTGCGGCAGCGCCGGAGCTCCTGAGGCCCCTGGGGGCCGGCCGGCCGGCCCCCAGGGGTCCGGTCCCCACGAGCGGCGCGCGGCGGTACGCGGTGCCGATCTGTCGGCGGGCCGCACGCCGCACCCCCGTCGGCCCAGAGGACAGCATGGCGAAGGGGGCGGGGTTCCGACCGGAACCCCGCCCCCTTCGTCTTGGTCTGTGTGTCAGTGGCCCTGTTCGTCGCGGCGCCGCTGCCAGCGCTCCTCGATCCGGTCCATCATCTTGCGCCGCGGCTGGAGGCGACGGCCCCGTCCGACGGCACCCTGCGGGGAGTTCCCCGCGGGAGCGGGGGCCGCACCCGGTTTGGCGGCACGGCGCCAGCCGGTGACGGCGAGAACGGCACAACCGAGCATCACGAGGAAGCCCACGACACTGATCCAGGGCTGCTGGGCGATCATGCCGCCCATCAACAGCCCGATGCCCACCAGGAAGCCCGCCACAGCCAGGTAGACGCGCCGCCTGGTGTAGGTGCGCAGCCCGCTTCCCTCAAGCGCCGACGCGAACTTGGGATCTTCGGCGTACAGCGCTCGCTCCATCTGCTCGAGCATGCGCTGCTCGTGCTCCGAGAGCGGCACGGAGTCCTCCTCCTCGTCGGTCGCGGGGGAGCGACCGGTACGACCCTTCCAGGATAGGCAGGGAATCGCCCCCGTGAAACCCGCCCCACTACGCCAATCCGACGGGGGGTGTTTTCCCCGTCGAACGCCACGTCATGCCAGCATAAGGCCCTGAACCGGGAATCGGGGGGCGTGTGACGGACTCCTCCCGGTGGGTGACCGGAAGAGGCAAGGGGCGCCGCCCCCGGTTCCGGCTCAGCCGCGCTCGGCCAGCACGTGCAACTGGGTCGCCACGGCGTGGAACGCGGGCTGCTCGGCGGCGGCCAGTTCCAGCCTCAGCAGGGCGTCCATCGCGCCCGGTTCGGTGTCCACCAGGACGCCGGGGACGAGGTCTGCGAAGACCCGGACACCGTGCACCGATCCGACCCGCAGCCCGGCGTCGGCGACCAGCGCGGTCAGCTCGCCCGCGGTGAAGCGGCGGGGCACCGGATCGCCGTCGCCCCAGCGGCCGTCGGGGTCGTCCAGGGTGTGCCGGGCCTCGCCGAAGTGACCGGCGAGCGCCCGGGCGAGCACGGCCCCGTGACGACTGGCGGCGAGCAGGCTGAGGGCGCCGGAGGCGCGCAGGGTGCCCGCGGCGTTGCGCACGCCCTCGGCGGGGTCGTCCACGTACTCCAGCACGCCGTGGCAGAGCACGACGTCGTGGCTGCCGGCCGGCACGACGTCGAGCAGTCCGTGGGCGTCGCCCTGCACCCCGCGGACACGTTCGGTGACGCCTGCCTCCGCCGCGCGGCGTTCGAGGGCGAAGAGCGCGTCGGGACTGGGGTCGACCACGGTGACCCGGTGGCCCAGACTGGCCACGGGTACCGCGAAGTTGCCGGTGCCGCCACCGGTGTCGAGCACGTCGAGGACGTCCCGTCCGGCGGCCTTGGCCTGCCGGTCCAGCGCATCGCGCAGGACCTCCCAGACCACGGCGGTACGCAGGGCTGCGCGGGGCCGCAGCGGTTCGGCCCCTCCTGGACGGGACATGCGGACGGCTCCTCGCGGACGGACGGGGCAGGGGACCGGTCGACCCGGCCTGGGACCCACTCTAGTGGGCTGCCGCCCGGCGGCCGATCAAGCGGGACGGCCCGTCTGCGGCCGGTCCAGCACGGGCTGCAGCACCAGCAGGCGCTCCACGAGCCGCAGGAACATCCCCGTCGCACGGACGAGGTCGTCGGCCTCCCGGGGGCTGACCGCGCCCTGGATGCCGGCCTCGGCGCGCGCCCGCTGACGGGCTCCCGCCTCGAACAGGGCGCTCCACTCGGCCAGTTCGGGCGCGACCTCGGGCAGCACCTCCCAAGCACTGCGTATCCGCTGCCGGCGCCGCCTGGTGGGTTCGGGGCGGCCGCGCACGGCGAGGACGGCGGCCGCGGTGCGCAGGGCGGCCAAGTGGGCGGTGGCGAAACGGTCGTTGGGGGTCTCCAGGACGGCGGCCTCATCGAGCCCCCGCCGGGCCTGGGCGAGCAGGTCGAGGGCGGCCGCGGGGGCGGTGGCCTTGCGCAGCACGGGGTGGACGTCGGCGGCACTGCCGCCGGCGACGGCGGCCCTGCGGGCTGGCACGGTCATCACATTCCTCCTGTCTTCGCATGACGTGTCCGACAGTTCCTGACCTTCAGCACTCATCGTGAAGCACACCTCTGACAATCGCGCTGACCTGCACAAACGGTCGCGGTGGCCGGACAACGTCCCTGGATTCGCGGTCCGGTGGCGCGATGCGTTAGTGTTTTTGCACTGACTGGTCAGTTCAAAGAATGGGGGCGGGCGAGTGATCACCGCGGAGGGGTTCGGGCTCATGGGGCCCCGGGGCTGGGTGTTCCGGGACGTCACCTTCACCGCGCCGGCGGGCGGTCTGGTCGCCGTCGAGGGTGCCTCCGGCTCGGGCCGCACCTGTCTGCTGCTGTCGCTGACCGGGCGCATGCGCGCCACGGAGGGCCGGGCCGAGGTGGCCGGGCTCACGCTGCCCAAACAGCTCGCCGCGGTCCGCCGCGTCGCAGCGCTCGGCCCCGTCACGGGGGTCGCGGAACTCGACCCGGCCCTCACCGTCGGCGAGCACCTTCGGGAACGCGTGCTGCTGCAGCGGCGGTTCGGCGGCTCGCTGCGCGAACTGGTGCGGCCCGGCACGACGGACAGGGCGCGCGTCGACGGGGCGCTGACGGCGGCCGGGCTGGACCTGTCGACGCTGCCCAAGGCCGAGCGCACCGCGGCCCGGGACCTGGAGCGGCTCGAGGCCCTGCGTCTGGGCACCGCCCTCGCGCTGCTGGGCCGCCCCAAGGTGCTGGCGGTGGACGACGCCGACCACAAGCTGGCCCCGGCGGAACGCGAGGAGGCCTGGGCGATGCTGCGGGCCGTCGCCGCGGGCGGCACGACGGTGCTGGCGGTGTGCTCCCAGGCTCCGGGGGACGCCGTGGCGGCGCGCACCCGGCCGGCCGCCGCGGAGACCGACACGCATACCGACTCGCATACCGACGCGAAGACCGACGACGAGGAGGGGGCGGCCGATGCGCACGCCGAGGCTGGCAGCGCTTGAGCTGAGGAAGTTCGGCAGGGGGCGGCTGCCGCGCGCGGCCATGGTGTCGCTGCTGCTCCTGCCGCTGCTCTACGGCGCCCTGTACCTGTGGTCCTTCTGGGACCCGTACGGGCGGCTGGACAAGATCCCCGTCGCCCTGGTGAACGCCGACCAGGGCACCACCGTGAACGGGCAACGGCTCGCCGCGGGCGACTCCATCGTGGACGGCCTGCGGGAGAGCGCCACCTTCGACTGGCGCGAGACCAGTGCCGCCGAGGCGGCCAAGGGCGTCGAGGACGGCACGTACTACCTGTCGCTGACCATCCCGCGGGACTTCAGCGCGCGCGTCGCGTCGAGCTCCGGCGACCACCCGCGCGCCGGCGCGCTCCAGGTGCGCACCAACGACGCGAACAACTACGTCGTGGGGCAGATCTCCCGCACGGTCTTCTCCGAAGTACGGTCCGCCGCCTCCACCAAGGCGTCGAGGGACTTCTACGACCGCATCTTCGTGGCCTTCTCCGACCTCCACGACGAGACGGTCAGGGCCGCCGACGGCGCGGACGACGTCACCAAGGGCGCGGGCTCGGCCCGGACCGGCTCCAAGAGGCTCGGCGACGGCATCTCCACCGCCGAGGACGGCGCGCGCCGGCTGGCCGGCGGCCTGCACACGGCGAAGAAGGGCAGCAGTTCGCTGGCCGGCGGGCTGGGGGCGCTCGACAGCGGCGCCGGCCAGGTCGCCTCGGGGACCCAGGCACTGGCCGACAAGGTCAACGGCGCCTCGGACGAACTGACCTTCGTCAAGCAGCACGTCAAGGAGATCAACGCGGTGGCCCGGGTCGTCGCCCGCGGCTCGCAGGCCGCCCGCGACGGCATCGGCGACCTGCCGCGGCAGTCGGCGCGGGCGGCCCGCGACGCCGAGGCGGCCGCCGCCGGGATCCACGACGCCTACGCCGAGCAGTGCCCCCTGGGCGCCGTCACCCCGCAGTGCCGGACGCTGAAGCAGGCCGTCGACGCCGCCGACGAGGTGGCGGGCGTCGCCGCCCGTCTCGACACCTACGTGCAGGGGCACTCCGCCGCCCTCGACGACCTCCGCGACGACCTCGACGCGCTGCACTCGGCGGCCGTGGCGCTGTCGGACCCGGCGCTCGCCACGAAACTGCAGAACGCCGTCGACGGCGTCAACCGGCTCAACGAGGGCGCCCACAAGGTGGCGAAGGGGCTGCGGACGGCGTCGGACGGCGCGGGCGCCCTCGACGCCGGGCTCCGGGACCTGGCCTCCGGGGCCGACACCCTGGCGGGCGGGATGTACCGGCTGTCGGACGGCAGCAACCAGCTGACGACCGGTCTGACCCGGCTCACCGACGGCAGCGGGCAGCTCGCCGACGGCCTGCACGACGGCGCGTCCCGGATCCCCGACTACGACGGCGCCGAGCGCGCCGACCGCACCGAGGTGATGGCCGACCCGGTCCGGCTCGCCGCCCAGTCGCTGCACAAGGCGCCCAACTACGGGACGGGCTTCGCCCCCTACTTCATCCCGCTGTCCCTGTGGGTCGGCGCGATGGTCGCCTACATGCTGCTGCCGCCGCTCAGCAGGCGCGCCATGGCCGCGGGCGCCCCCGCCTGGCGGATCGCGGTGGCCGGGTGGCTGCCGGTGCTCGCCATAGGGGTGCTGCAGACACTGGCCCTGATGGCGGTGCTGCACTGGGCGATCGGCCTGCAGATGGTGCGGGCGGCCGGGACGGTCGGCTTCCTCGTACTGGTGACCGCCTGCTTCGCCGCCATCGTGCAGTGGCTCAACGCCCGCTTCGGGCCGGCGGGACGCGTGCTGGTGCTGGCGCTGCTCATGCTGCAGCTCACCTCGGCGGGCGGCACCTACCCGGTGCAGACCAGCCCCGGCTTCTTCAACGCGATCCACCCCTTCCTGCCGATGACCTACGTCGTCGAGGGGCTGCGCCACCTCATCACGGGCGGCGGGCTCTGGCCGGTGTGGCGGGCGGTCCTGGTGCTGCTCGCCTTCACCGCGGGCGCGCTGGCGCTGACCGCGGTGGCGGCCCGCCGCAAGCAGGTGTGGACGCTGGACCGGTTGCATCCGGAGCTGTCCCTGTGAGGCCGCACGAAACCGGGCGCCCGGACCGTAGACAATCGTCGTCATGAACAGTGCACGACGGCAGGCCACCCGGCAGAAGCTCTTCCAGGCCGCGGTCACGCTCATCGCCGAGCAGGGCTTCTCCGCCACCACGGTCGACGAGATCGCCGAGCGCGCCGGGGTGGCCAAGGGCACCGTCTACTACAACTTCGCCAGCAAGAACGAGCTCTTCGAGGAGCTGCTGCGGCACGGCGTCGGCCTGCTGACGGCCTCCCTGCGGGAGGCGGGGGCGGGCGTCACCGCCCGCGGCGGCAGCCACGTGGACGCGATCGACGCGATGATCCGGGCCGGGCTCGCCTTCATCGCCGAGTACCCGTCCTTCACGCAGCTGTACGTGGCCGAGCTGTGGCGGACCAACCGCGCCTGGCAGGACACGCTCATGGTGCTGCGCAAGGAGGCGGTCGCGGTCGTGGAGCAGACGCTGCACGACGCGGTGACGGCGGGCGAGCTCAGCGACGAGATCGACGTGCCGCTCACGGCGGCCGCCCTCTTCGGGATGGTGCTCGTCGCGGCGCTGGACTGGCTGTCCTTCCAGCCCGAGCGCTCGATCGACGACGTGCACGCGGCCCTGTCGCGGCTCCTGCAGGGACGGGTCGCGGGGCACGCCCGAGCCTGAGCGCCGTACGACGGCGCGCCGCCCCGGCGCGGCCCGATCCCCCGTCGGGCCGTTCCGGGACGGCGCTCCCCCGTGCACCCCCGCTCCGGCCGGGCGCAGCGCCGTTCCGCCGCCCCGTGTCGGCGGTGCCGGTGCCGTGCCCTTCCGTTGCCTCCACCTTGGCGTCCGGGCCGCCCCGCGCTCATCCGTGCGGGTACTCAAGTGGGGGTCTGAGTACAGGTACTCATGACCGGGTCGTATCGCTCAAAGGCCGCGGTGGTTTTCCAGGGCTTCGGTAGCATCACGGCCCATGTCGGTACTTCCGCTCGTGTTCACCAGCGGCTGGGCGAGCGGGATCAACGCCTACGCCGTGGTCTTCCTGCTGGGCCTGATGGGCGCCACGGGCGTCAGCGACCAGGTGCCGCCCGCCCTGGAGCGCACCGACGTGCTGATCGCCGCGGGGATCCTGTTCCTCTGCGAGGCGGTCGCGGACAAGATCCCCTACGTCGACACCACGTGGGACGCCGTGCACACCGCGATCCGGCCGGTCGCCGGGGGCGTGGTGGCGGCCCTGCTGGCCGGGCAGGACGGCTCGCTGCCGCAGCTCGCCGCGGGCGCGGTCGGCGGGACGACGGCGCTGGTGAGCCATCTGGTGAAGGCCGGGCTCCGCATGGGCGTCAACACCTCGCCGGAGCCCGTGAGCAACATCGTGATCAGCCTCGGGGAGGACGTCGGCGTCGCCGCGATCATCGTCTTCGCGCTCTTCCACCCGGTGGCCGCGGCGAGCATCGCGGCCGTGCTGCTCGTGCTGGGCGTCATCACCGTGATCTTCATACTGTCGCGGATCCGCCGTGCCTGGCAGCGCTGGAAGGCCCGCAGGGAACGCCGCAAGGCCGGTCGCGGCGTTGTCGGTGGCTGGGGTTAGAGTCCCGTTCATGGCACGGATTGCGGTGATCGGCGCGGGGATGGGCGCCATGGCTGCCGCCGCCCGGCTCGCCACCGGCGGGCACCGGGTGGCGGTGTACGAGCGGGCCGGCACCCACGGGGGCGGTGTGCGGCGGCTGGAGCGCGCGGGCTTCGGGTTCGACACCGGCCCGGGCCTGCTGCACCTGCCCGCCGTCTACCGCGACCTGTTCGTCAAGACCGGCAGGGAGAGCCTGGAGGACAGCGTCGCGCTGCGCCAGGTCGACCCGGCGAGCCGCCACCTCTTCTCCGACGGCACGTCCGTGTCGCTGCCCAACGCGTCCCGCGGCGGGGTCGTCGCGGCCCTGGACGCGGCGCTCGGCACCGGCGCGGGCGAGCGCTGGAGCGAGCTGCTGGTGCGGGCCCGGGAGGTGTGGGACGCCACGCGCCGCCCCCTGCTGGAGGACGCGCTCGCCGGCGACCCGGCCGCGCTCGGCCGCGATCCGTATCCGGCTCCTCCCGTGCGACGGGGGCTGTTCCGGCGCGGCGCGCCCACCCTGGCCGACGTCGCCCGGCGCGAACTGGACGATCCGCGGCTCGCTGCGCTGCTCGGCTCCTATGCCCTGGCGTACGGCTTCGACCCCCGCACCGCGCCCGGCAGCGCCACCGTGCTGCCGTACATGGAGCAGACCTTCGGCAGTTGGTACGTACGCGGCGGCATGCGGGCGCTGGCCGACGCCGTGCACGCCCGGTGCGTGGCGCGGAGGGTTGAGTTCCACTTCGGGACCGGGGTCGCGGGGATCGTGGAGAAGGACGGCCGTACGGCCGGTCTCGAACTCGCCGACGGCACAAGGGTGGAGGCCGACACGGTCGTCGCCGGTGTCGCCCCGTGGCTGCTGCCCCCGCTGCTGGCGCACGGCGCCGGGGACGTCCGGCCCGACGACGGGGTGTGGGACGGCATCGGTCCCGGCCCCCGCTGCGAGGGCCCCGGGCGCCTCACGGTCTGCCTGGCGCTGCGCGGGGCCCGGCCCTCGGACGCCGTGCACCGTACGGTCGTCCACACCGCGGACCTGGAGGCCGAGGCGGCCGCACTGGCGCGGGGCGAGCTGTACGACCGCCCGACGGTCACGGTGCTGCGCCCCGACGACGACACCCTGCGGCCTGACGACGCCTCGGAGTCGGTCACGTTGAGCGTCACGGTCCCGCCCCACGGCCCCTCGGGGGTGGACTGGCGGGCGCCGGGTACGGCCGAGCGCGTCGCGGATGCGGCGCAGGAGGCAGCGGCCGCGGTCCTGCCCGATCTGACGGACCGCCTGCTGTGGCGGGCCGTGCACACGCCCGCCGACACCGAGGAGGAGACGGGCACCCCGGGCGGCCGGCTCCCCCGCCCCGCCCTGGCCGGCGCGGACGGGGCTCATCTGCACCCCGGCAACCGGCTGCTCGTCCCCGGTCTGTACCTGGTGGGCGGCTGGTCCCACCCCGGTGGCGGCCTCGCCCACACCGGCATGTCCGGTGCCATCGCCGCCGACCTCATAGCGGGCGGTCCCGGCGGCAGCCGCTGAGGCACGCGTCCCGCGCCCGGACACCGGTGGCTTCCCCTACCGTCTGTGCTCCGCGCCGCGCGCGCGGACCGAGGCGGCCGTCGCGGTGCGCGGCCCGCTGCCCGGACTCCTGCGCCTCGTCCACCGGCGGCAGCCCGTCGCCGCCGCGGACGTGGAGGTCCTCGGTGACGCCGGGCTGCTGGACTTCCGGCTGGAGCGGGTCGGCTTCGGCTGACGGGTCCGCGCCCCGTGGGCGCTAGCTGTAGCGGTAGGGGTCGTACGGGTCGTACTGGCCCTGCTGCTGCCCCTGCTGCTGGCCCTGCTGGTCGTAGGTGTTCTGCTGCTGCGGAACGTAGGGCTGCTGCTGCTCCCCGCCCTGCTGCGGCACCCACACGCCGCCCGCCGGGGTGTCGTAGCCGTACTGCTGCTGGGTGCCCTGACCCTGGCCCTGGCCCTGCCCCTGGTACGGGTCCTGGTAGCCGCCCGCGTAGGTGCCGTGGGCCGCCGTCTGCTGCTGCTCCCAGCCGCCGGTCTGCTGCTGCTGTCCGTAGGCGTCGTACGAGGCGGCGGCGGGCTGCTGTTGCTGTTGGCCGCCGTTCCAGTCGCCGTAGCCGGTGGTGGCGTAGTCCTGGTAACCGGCGCCCGCGTACGGGTCCTGGGCGTAGTTCGGCTGCCCGTTGTACATCGGGTACTCGCCGCTGTCCTCGTGCATGGGCATGGGCTGGTAGACCTGCGTGGAGTCCATCCCTGCGGGTGCCGCCGCGGCCGGGCCGGCGGCGGCGTAGCTGTCGTAGGACTGCCCGACGCCCGCACCGGCCTGAGTCTCGCCCGCGGGCTCCTCGTACGGCGTCGCCAGGCCGTCGTCCGGCAGCTCGTCGCGCTCCGCGCCCCGGCCGCGGCGGCCGGCGGCACGGCGTGGCAGCGGCGGCGCCTCCTCGTCGTCCTCGTCGTCGGCGCCCTCCTTGGGGGAGCGCAGTGCCCAACCCTCGACGAAGCCGCGGCGGTAGGAGAGCGTGACGAACGTCTGGCCCGCGCCGAAGGCGACGGCACCGGCCACGATGACGAGGACCGAGGGCAGGTAGACGCCCAGGACGACACCAAGGAACCCCGCGAAGGCCAGCAGTCGCCACCTCAGCCGCGCCTTGTACTGCAGGAGCACTTCACCGAGCAGCCACAGCGCGACCACCCCGAAGGCGATGTAGAGCACTGTGTAGGCCATGAGCGCACTTCCTCACCGTTCACCGTCGTCGGCCCACTGGGGCGGCGGGTCCGCCCTCACGACCTCTGGTGCAGTCCCAGATTCTCGTAGATTTCCAACGACGCCGTGGAGTGATTAAGGGTAATGAAGTGCAGCCCCGGGATGTCCTCGGCCATCAGCCGCCGGCACATCTCGGTCGCGTACTCGACCCCGATCGCCCGCACCGCGGCCGGATCGTCCTTGACCGCGAGGATACGGTCCGCGAGCTCCTGCGGGAAAGGCGCGTTGCCGAGCTGGGCGAAGCGCTCGATCTGCTTCACGTTCGTGACCGGCATGATCTCGGGGATGATCGGGGTCTCGCAGCCCACCTTCCCGACGCGGTCGCGCAGGCGCAGGTAGTCCTCGGCGTTGAAGAACATCTGGGTGATGGCGTAGTCCGCGCCCGCCCGGCACTTCTCGACGAAGTGACGCGTATCACTTTCCCAGTCGGTCGAGCGGGGGTGCATCTCGGTGAAGGCGGCGACACCCACGCAGAAGTCGCCCGACTCCTTGATGAGCCGGACCAGTTCGTAGGCGTGGTCGACGCCCTCCGGGTGCCGCAGCCACTCCCCCATGGGGTCGCCGGGCGGGTCGCCGCGCAGCGCGAGCATGTTGCGGATGCCCGCGTCGGCGTACTGGCCGATGATGTTGCGCAGCTCGGCGACGGAGTGGTCGACCGCGGTCAGGTGGGCCACCGGGGTCAGGGTGGTGTCGGAGGCGATCCGCTCGGTCGCCCGGACCGTGCCCTCGCGGGACTTGCCGCCCGCGCCGTAGGTGACGGAGACGAAGGTGGGGCCCACCGCCTCGATGCGGCGGATCGCGTTCCACAGGGTCCGCTCGCCCTTCTCGGTCCTCGGCGCCATGAACTCGAAGGAGTACGAGCGCTCGCCGGAGGCCAGCAGCTCACGGATGGTGACCGCGTGATCGGTCCTGGTGGAGGCGGTTCCGAGGGCCATGGGCCTCAGGCTATCGGCGAGGACTGGGCCGTCCCAACAGACGACGCCCAAAAGTCCACCCCTTGGACATCCCGCGCTCGCGGCGCGAGACGGCCCCGCACGGCGCCCGCCCCCCTGCGGGCCGCCGCTGCGCCGTCGTCCGGTCCTCGCCCGGTCCTCGCTCAGTCCTCGTAGGAGCGCACCCGCTTGGCCAGCTCGGCCGCCGCGGCACCCGGGTCGGCCGCCTCGGTGACGGCCCGTACGACCACGATCCGGCGGGCCCCGGCGTCGAGCACCTGCTCCACGTTGGACAGGTCGATCCCGCCGATCGCGAACCACGGCCGGTCCGTGCCCAGGCCCGCCGCGTACCGGACCAGGCCGAGGCCCGGCGCGGGCCGGCCGGGCTTGGTCGGGGTGGGCCACACCGGCCCGGTGCAGAAGTAGTCCGCACCGGGCTCCACGGCGGCCGCGGCCGCCTCGGCCTCGGAGTGGCAGGACCGCCCGATGACCACCTCGTCGCCGAGGATCGCACGGGCGGCCGGCACGGGCAGGTCGCCCTGGCCCAGGTGCAGGACGTCCGCCCCGGCGGCGTGCGCCACGTCGGCACGGTCGTTCACCGCGAGCAGCCTGCCGTGCCGTCCGCACTCCTCCGAGAGGACCGCGAGGTACTCCAGCTCCTCGCGGGCCTCCAGGCTCTTGTCGCGCAGCTGGACGACGTCGACCCCGGAGGCCAGCACGGCGTCCGCGAACGCCGCGAACTCCGCCAGGCCGCCGTGGCGCTTGCGCGCGTCGGTGCACAGGTAGAGCCGGGCGTCGGCGAGCTGGGCGCGGATGCCCGTGCTGGTGCTCGTGCTCGTGCTCGTACGCGTGCTCATACGGGCGGGTCCCCCTCGGGTGGCTGCGGCGGTGGCGGGTCGTTCGGTCAGACGGCGAGTGCCTGGGCGCGACGCTTCACCTCGGTGCCGCGGTTGTCGCGCAGCGCCTGGACGGGGGTGCCGGGCAGGCTCTCGTCCGGGGTGAACAGCCACTCCAGGGTCTCTTCGTCGCTGAACCCGTCGTCCTTGAGCAGGGTGAGGGTGCCCGCGAGGCCCTTCACGATCTTCTCCTCGCCGATGAAGTCGGCGGGGACCATCAGCACCCGGTTCTCACCACGGCGCACGGCGATGAGCTGGCCCTCCTTGATGAGCTGGCGGACCCGGGTCACCTCCACGCCGAGGCGCTCGGCGACGTCGGGGACGTACAGCCAGGAGGGGACGAGGGAGTCAATCTTTGCGTCGATCTCGGTCACAGGACAAGCGTGCCATCCCGGACCGACACCATGGAACCGCTCAGGCCACCCGTTGCTCCGTCCTGACGGGTCCGCTACGCCTCCGGCACCACCACGGGCGTCAGACGACCGCCGCCCGCAGCTGCACCGCAGGGTCGGCGGCCAGGGTGTCGTCGAGGTGGGCGCCGCGGGCGATGAGCTTGCGGGCCTGCGCCAGGTCGCGGGGCCGGCCCACGGCGAACAGCGCGACCAGCTGGCCGTCGCGCAGCCACAGCACCGACCAGGCGGGCCCGTCCGGGTCCCCGCGCAGCAGCATGCGGTCGGAGTCCACGTGGTACCCGGCGTACTGCACGAACCGCCCGAACTGCTCCGACCAGAAGTAGGGGACGGGGTCGTAGGGCTCGTCACCGCCCAGGATGTTCGCGGCGGCCGTGCGCGGCCCCTGCAC
This sequence comes from Streptomyces sp. PA03-1a, assembly GCF_033792805.1. Classification (NCBI taxonomy): domain Bacteria; kingdom Bacillati; phylum Actinomycetota; class Actinomycetes; order Kitasatosporales; family Streptomycetaceae; genus Streptomyces; species Streptomyces sp. PA03-1a. Next base: position 17,263 of record NZ_JARAVO010000063.1, on the reverse strand, counting down.
CGCGTTGTCCCAGTGGTGGATCAGCAGCCGCTCCCCGTACCGCGCCGACGGGAAGGAGGCGCAGTCCCCCACCGCGTACACGTCCGGCACCGAGGTGCGCAGCCGGTCGTCGGCGAGGACCGAGCGGTCCGGCCCCAGCTCAACGCCGGAGCCGGCCAGCCACCCGGTGGCGGGCCGGGCGCCGATCCCGATGACGACCGCCTCGGCGGCGAGCACGCTGCCGTCGGCCAGGCGCACCGCGCCCGGCTCGACGGAGGAGACGACCGCGCCGGTGCGCAGCTCCACGCCCTCCTCCGCGTACCAGCCGCGCATCCGTTCGGCGATGTGCTCGGGCAGCACCCCGGCGAGCGGATGGTCGGCGGCCTCGACGACGGTCACCTCGCACCCGGCGTGACGGGCCGCGGTGGCGAACTCGGCGCCGATCCAGCCCGCACCGACCACCACGACCCGGTGCCGGTTCTCCAGCACCGGGCGCAGCGCCGTGGCGTCGTCCAGGGTGCGCAGCACGTGCACGCCCGGCGTGCCCTCGCTGCCCGGCAGCATGACCGGCTCGGCGCCGCTGGCCAGGACGAGCTTGTCGTAGCCGACCGGGCCGGCGTCGGTGTGCACCTGCCGCTCCCCGGGGCGCAGGGCGGTCGCGTGCCGCCCGAGCAGCAGTTCGACGTTGATCCCGGCGAAGTCGACGTCCAGCGCCGGGCCCTCCTCGGCGCCGAAGAGCACGCCCTTGGACAGCGGCGGCCGGTCGTAGGGGGCGTGCGGCTCCGCGCCGATCAGCGTGATCGTCCCGCCCCAGCCCTGCTCGCGCAGGGACACGGCGGTCTGCACTCCGGCCATCCCGGCCCCGACGACGACGACGCGCTGCTCGCTGCTGGTCACGCGATCACCGTAACGCCGCGGGGGCGCCGCCCGCCGGTACCGGTGCCCTACTCGCCGTGGATGGCGCGTACTAAGGTGGTTCAGGAGCACTCGCGGGAGCCCGGCGCACCGGGCTGAGAGGGCGGCTGGAGCGGCCGCCGACCGTACGAACCTGATCCGGGTCATGCCGGCGAAGGGAGGAGCGGGAACATCATGCACCGTCATGACGTCGTCGTGGTCGGCGGCGGGATCATCGGACTGGTCACCGCGTGGCGGGCCCGCGGGCGTGGCCTGCGCACGGCGGTCGCGGACCCCGAACCGGGCGGCGGGGCCGCCCGGGTGGCCGCGGGGATGCTGGCGCCGGTCACGGAGGTGCAGTACGGCGAGCAGCCGCTGCTGGAGCTCAACCTCGCGGCGGCCCGCCGCTATCCGTCCTTCGTGGCCGAGCTGGAGGAGACGACGGGGCTCGACCTCGGCTACCGCACGTGCGGCACCCTCGCCGTCGCCCTCGACGCCGACGACCGGGCGCAGCTGCGCGAACTCCACTCCTTCCAGGAGTCCTTGGGCCTGGCGTCGCAGTGGCTCAGCGGCCGCGAGTGCCGCCGCCTGGAGCCGATGCTCGCACCCGGCGTGCACGGCGGGCTGCGGGTCGACGGCGACCACCAGATCGACCCGCGGCGGCTGGCCGCGGCGCTGGTGCGCGCCTGCGAGCTGTCCGGGGTGGAGTTCCGGCGGTCGCGGGTGGCGCGGGTGGACGTCACGGGCGACCGCGCCCGCGGGGTGGTCCTGGAGGACGGCACCCGGATCGCCGCCGGGCAGGTGGTGCTGGCCGCCGGGAGCCTCAGCGGCCGGGTCGAGGGGCTGCCCGCACGGGCGCTGCCGCCCGTACGGCCGGTGAAGGGGCAGGTGCTGCGGCTGCGGGTGCCGGCGGCGTACGCGCCGTTCCTGTCGCGGACGGTACGGGCCGTGGTGCGCGGCGGTCACGTCTACCTGGTGCCGCGCGAGAACGGCGAGCTGGTCGTCGGCGCCACCAGCGAGGAGATGGGCTGGGACACCACCGTCACCGCCGGCGGGGTGTACGAACTGCTCCGCGACGCCCACGAATTGCTCCCCGGCATCACCGAACTCCCGCTGACCGAGACGCAGGCGGGCCTGCGCCCCGGCACGCCCGACAACGCCCCGGTGCTCGGCCGCGGCGCGCTGGACGGCCTGGTGATGGCCACCGGCCACCACCGCAACGGCGTGCTGCTGACCCCGCTGACCGGGGACGTGATGGCCGAGGTCCTGACCGGGTCGGAAGTCCCCGCGCAGGCCCGGCCCTTCTCCCCCGACCGCTTCGCCCTCCAGGAGCAGCACGCATGACCGCGCCCCTCCTTCTGTCCGTCTCCGTCAACGGCGAGGCGCGGGAGGTCGCCGAGGGCGTCACCCTCGACCGCCTCGTCGCGACCCTGACGGTCGCCCCGTCCGGAGTGGCGGCCGCGCTCAACGAGACGGTCGTCCCCCGCGCCCAGTGGCCGGCGACCCCGCTCCGCGACGGCGACCGCGTCGAGGTCCTCACCGCAGTCCAGGGAGGCTGACCCCCATGGCCGACGACCCGCTGACCATCGGCGGCACCCCCTTCGGATCCCGGCTGATCATGGGCACGGGCGGGGCGCCCAGCCTGGAGGTGATGGAGCAGGCGCTGCTGGCCTCCGGCACCGAGCTGACCACGGTCGCCATGCGGCGGCTGGACCCCACGGTCAAGGGCTCCGTGCTGTCCGTGCTCGCCCGGCACGGCATCCGCGTGCTGCCGAACACCGCCGGGTGCTACACCGCGGGCGAGGCCGTCCTCACCGCCCGCCTGGCGCGCGAGGCGCTGGGCACGGACTGGGTGAAACTGGAGGTCATCGCCGACGAGCGCACCCTGCTGCCGGACCCGGTGGAGCTGCTGGACGCGGCGGAGACCCTCGTGGACGACGGCTTCACGGTGCTGCCGTACACCAACGACGACCCGGTGCTCGCCCGGAAGCTGGAGGACGCGGGCTGCGCGGCGATCATGCCGCTGGGCTCGCCCATCGGATCGGGGCTCGGCATCCGCAACCCGCACAACTTCGAGCTGATCGTCGAGCGGGCGACGGTGCCGGTGATCCTGGACGCGGGTGCCGGGACGGCCTCGGACGCGGCCCTGGCGATGGAGCTGGGCTGCGCGGCCGTCATGCTGGCCTCCGCCGTCACCCGGGCGAGGGAACCGGTGCTCATGGCCGAGGCCATGCGGCACGCCGTCGACGCCGGGCGCCTGGCCTACCGGGCGGGGCGCATCCCCCGCCGCCACCACGCGAACGCGTCCTCGCCGGCTGTGGGACTCGCCACGTTCGACCCCGAGCGCCCCGCCTTCGGCGCCTGCTGACCCCTGGCCAGGGCACCGTGCCACGACCTGCGGGGGCCCGCGCCGGACCGGGGCCGCTCCCGCCCCGTGGCACACGGCAGCGCGGGTCACGGGGCGGTCGCGGTACGGCACGGGTGAGGTACAACTTGGGCGGGTTAGCCCAGAAGGGTCATGTCGGCACCGTAAACTGCACCTTCGTGGATACGACGCTTCAGGACCCGCTCGTCGGACAGACGCTCGACGGCCGCTACCGGGTGGAGTCCCGGATCGCGGTCGGCGGCATGGCGACGGTGTACCGGGCGCTGGACACCCGCCTGGACCGGGTGCTGGCCCTGAAGGTCATGCACCCCGCCCTCTCCGCCGAGCCCGGCTTCGTGGAGCGCTTCATCCGCGAGGCGAAGACGGTGGCGCGCCTCGACCACCCCAATGTGGTGCAGGTCTACGACCAGGGCGCCGACGGCACCTACGTCTACCTGGCCATGGAGTACATCGCGGGCTGCACCCTCCGCGACGTGCTGCGCGACCGCGGCGCCCTGCCGCCCCGCGCCGCGCTGGACATCCTGGAGCCCGTGCTGGCCGCGCTCGGCGCGGCGCACCGCGCGGGGCTGGTGCACCGCGACATGAAGCCGGAGAACGTCCTCATAGGCGACGACGGCCGCGTCAAGGTGGCGGACTTCGGCCTGGTCAGGATCGCGGGCACGCACACCAACACCTCCGCCGGCGGTGTCCTCGGCACGGTCTCGTACATGGCGCCGGAGCAGGTCGAGAGCCCCACGACCGACGAGCGCACCGATGTGTACGCGTGCGGGGTGCTGCTCTACGAGATGCTCACCGGCCGCAAGCCGCACACCGGCGGGACGCCCGTGCAGGTGGTCTACCAGCTGCTGAACGAGGACGTGCCCGCCCCGTCCGCCGCCTCCCCCGGGCTGCCCCCGCAGCTGGACGCGCTGGTGGCCGAGGCGACCGCGCGTGCCGCCGCCCGGCGTCCGGCCGACGCCGCGGAGCTGCTGCGGCGGCTGCACGCGGTGCGCCAGGGCATGACGCCCGAGCAGCTGGACCTGGTGCCGCCGGGCGCGCGGACCCCCGCGCACGCCCCCGCGGCACCGGCCGGCGCCGAGGAACCGACGACGGTGGTGCACCGCACCGCGCGCCTGGAGTTCTCGCCCGAGCCGACCCGGCAGCAGCCCCGGGCCGCGTCCCGGACGTCGACCCGGCCCCGGCGGCGTCCCGGGGCCATCGCCGTCGTGACGACCCTGCTGCTGATCCTCGGCGTCGGCGCGGGCGTCTGGTACATCAACGACGGCCAGTTCACCCGGACCCCCGCCGTCGTCGGGCTGCCGCAGGCGCAGGCGGAGCGCCAGCTGCGCGACGCCGGGCTGCGGGTCGAGGTCGTCGAGGCGTTCGACCCCACCATGACCAAGGGCAAGGTGGCCTCCACCGACCCGGGCACGGGCGAGCGCATCCGCGACAACGGCACGGTGACGATCACCGTGTCCAAGGGCCCGGAGCGGGTGAAGGTCCCGGGCGTGGTGGGCGAGGAGCTGGCGGAGGCGAAGCGACGCCTGAAGGCCGCCGGACTGAGTCCGGGGACGGTCTCCCGGGAGTTCAGCGACGAGGTGCCGCGGGGCCGGGTGATCTCCACCGACCCCGGCTCGGGCGCGAGCCGCCGGCCGGACTCGGCCGTGTCGCTGGTGGTGAGCAAGGGCGTGCCCGTCGACGCCCCCGACGTGGTCGGGCAGCCGCTGGAGGACGCCCGCCGGCAGCTGGAGGACGCCGGGCTGCGGGTCAAGGTGGACCCGCGGCAGGTCTACTCCGACCAGGCGGACGAGGGCGCGGTCGCCGGGCAGACGCCCGGCGCGAACACGCGGCTGGCGGCCGGGGACACGGTCACGCTGCAGGTCTCCAAGGGCCAGGAGATGGTCGTGGTACCGGACGTGCAGGGCCTGGACGTCGACAAGGCGAAGGCGAAGCTGGAGGCCGCGGGCTTCGACGTGCGCGTCATCCAGTTCTTCTTCACCGGCCAGGTCAACAACCAGTCGCCCGCCGGCGGCACCGAGGCACCGAAGGGCAGCACGATCACACTGTGGGTGCGATAGTCACGTCCGATGGCGGCGCCGCCGCCGAGCTCCGCAACCCCGTCGGCGGCCATGTCGCCGTGGCCGGGGGTCTGGCCACCACCGGGCTGGCGGAGGCCGCGCGGATGGGCGCCGAGACCGTGCAGGTCTTCGTCGCCAACCCCCGCGGGTGGGCGACCCCGCCCGGCAGTCCGCGCCAGGACGAGGAGTTCCGCGAGCGCTGCGCCGCGCAGGGACTCCCCGCGTACGTCCACGCGCCGTACCTGATCAACTTCGGTTCGCACACCGAGGCGACGGTCGACCACTCGGTGGACTCGCTGCGCCACTCGCTGCGCCGCGGGCGGGCGATCGGCGCCCTGGGCACGGTCGTGCACACCGGGTCGGCGACCGGCGGCCGTTCCCGGGCCACCGCGCTGGCGCAGGTACGGGAGCGGATGCTGCCGCTGCTGGAGGAACTGACGCACGACGACGACCCGTGGCTGCTGCTGGAGCCGGCCGCGGGGCAGGGCTTCTCGCTCTGCTCGCTGGTGGAGGACCTGGGCCCGTACTTCGACGCCCTGGACCACCACCCACGGCTGGGGGTCTGTCTGGACACCTGTCATGTGTTCGCGGCCGGGCACGACCTCGCGGCGGCCGGCGGGGTCAAGGCCGTCCTGGACGAGCTGGTGGCGACGGTCGGCGAGGGACGGCTGAAGCTCGTCCACGCCAACGACTCCAAGGACGTCGCCGGCGCCCACAAGGACCGCCACGAGAACATCGGCGCCGGTCACATCGGTGCCACCGCCTTCGGGGAGCTCTTCCGGCACCCCGCCACGCAGGGCGTGCCGCTGGTCGTGGAGACGCCGAACGGCGGCCCCAAGGGCACCGGGATGGCCACGGACGTGGCCGTGCTGAAGTCGTTGCGCCCGGCCTGACCGGATCGGCAGGAATACCCCAGGGGGGTAATGCGTTGAGGACCCACAACGCACGACGACACCCGCACTCATCCCTGGGGGACACAGGATGCAGCACGTCGAGCACTCCCAACGGCATCAGTCCCAGCACGAGCCGTCCCACCACGAGCACCACACGGCGGCCCACCACACCGGCCCGGCCTCCTGGGGCACCGCCGTCCAGGCCACGCTGCACTGCCTCACCGGCTGTGCGATCGGCGAGGTCCTCGGCATGCTGATCGGCACGGCCCTCGGCTGGCACAACGTCCCGACGATGACCCTGGCGATCGTCCTGGCCTTCGTCTTCGGCTACTCGCTCACCATGCGCGGCGTCCTGCGGGCCGGCCTGGACCTGCGCGGCGCCGTACGGGTGGCGCTCACCGCCGACACCGTCTCGATCGTCTTCATGGAACTCGCGGACAACGGGACGATCCTGCTGTTCCCGGGCGCGATGGACGCCACGCTGTCGGACGCGCTGTTCTGGATCAGCCTCGCGCTGGCCTTCGCGGTCGCCTTCCTGGTGACCACACCCGTCAACAAGTGGATGATCGGCCGCGGCAAGGGACACGCGGTCGTGCACCGGTACCACTGACCCGCGGCGGAGGCCCGGCGGCTACAGCTCCGGCCCGTCGCCGGGCTCCTCCTGGTACGAGTAGCGCTGCTCGCTCCAGGGGTCGCCCAGGTTGTGGTAGCCGCGCTCCTCCCAGAAGCCGCGGCGGTCGGACGTCATGTACTCCACGCCCCTGACCCACTTGGGGCCCTTCCAGGCGTAGAGGTGGGGCACGACGAGCCGGGCCGGGAAGCCGTGCTCCGCGGTCAGCGGCTCGCCGCCGCGGTGGGTCGCGAATATCGACTTGGGGTCGGCGAAGTCCGCCAGCCGCAGGTTGGAGCTGAAGCCGTACTCGGCCCACACCATGACGTGCGTGACGTCCGGCGCGGGCGGCGCCAGCCGCAGGATCTCGGCGGTGGAGACACCGCCCCACTCGACGCCGAGCATGCTGAACTTGGTCACGCAGTGGAAGTCGCCCGTGACGGTCGTGTACGGCAGCGCGGCGAACTCCTCGTGGCCCCACGCACGCTTGCCGCCGTCCGCCGTGGCGCCGAAGACCTGGAACTCCCAGCGCTCGGGTTTGAACCTGGGCACCGGACCGTAGTGGGTGACCGGCCAGCCCCGCTGGAGCCGCTGTCCGGGAGGAAGCTCCCCTTCGCGGCGTTCGGACTGACCCATGCGTCCATGGTGACAGACCGGATGCAGTGCCACCGACCAGCACCAGGTCAAAGTATGACAACCCGGGCCACCGGAGTAAGTGTGAACTTACTGGATCGCTTCCACCGGCGGTGCGAAAATGCGCCCATCGTGTGGATTCCTCCGGAAAGGACGGGCTTGCCATGCAGGGCGACCCCGAGGTCATCGAGTTCCTGAACGAGCAACTGACGGGCGAGCTGACGGCGATCAACCAGTACTTCCTGCATGCCAAGATGCAGGAGAACCTGGGCTGGACGAAGCTCGCCAAGTACACGCGGCACGAGTCCTTCGACGAGATGAAGCATGCCGAGGTGCTGACCGACCGCATCCTCTTCCTCGACGGACTGCCGAACTACCAGCGGCTCTTCCACGTCCGGGTGGGGCAGACCCTCACCGAGATGTTCCAGGCCGACCGCCAGGTCGAGGTCGAGGCGATCGACCGCCTCAGGCGCGGCATCGAGGTCATGCGGACGAAGGGCGACATCACGTCGGCCAACATCTTCGAGGACATCCTCGCCGACGAGGAGCACCACATCGACTACCTGGACACCCAGCTCGAACTCATCGAGAAGCTCGGGGAGCCGCTGTACATCGCCCAGCTCGTCGAGCAGCCCGACAGCTGACGGCCGTCGGCCGGGCCGCAGCCGTTCAGGCGGCGCTGGCCGCCGCGGGCAGCGGGACCGCGACCGGCACCGGCAGTGCGGGCGGGACCGGCAGGGAGGCCGGCGCGGGGGCACCGAGGGGTTCCGCGGGCGCTCCGGACTTCGCCGTGTCGAGCTTCGTTCGGGTGGCACAGCCGTCGCCGCGGCCGAGAAGCGCCTGTATCCGGCGCACGCAGGAACCGCAGTCCGTGCCCGCCTTGCAGGCGGAGGCGATCTGGCGAGGGGTGCAGCGGCCGGCGTCCGCATGCTGCTTGACCTGCTCTTCGGTGATGCCGAAGCATGAGCAGACGTACACGCGGTTCCCCTCTCTCTCGATCCCGGCCTGAGGTTAACCTAACCTTACCCGCCGGGCGAGTGGCTGAAAACCGACGAGGGGCGCGGATCGATGTGATCCGCGCCCCTCTCAGGGTCCGCAGGGACGGCCGCCGCTACTGGCCGCGGTACATCTCTGCCACCAGGAACGCCAGGTCGAGCGACTGGCTGCGGTTGAGCCGCGGGTCGCAGGCCGTCTCGTAGCGCTGGTGCAGGTCGTCGACGAAGATCTCGTCGCCGCCGCCCACGCACTCGGTCACGTCGTCGCCGGTGAGCTCCACGTGGATGCCGCCCGGGTGGGTGCCGAGGCCGTGGTGCACCTCGAAGAAGCCCTTGACCTCGTCGAGCACGTCGTCGAAACGGCGCGTCTTGTGACCCGAGGCCGCCTCGAAGGTGTTGCCGTGCATCGGGTCGCACACCCAGGCGACCTGCGCGCCCGAGGCCGTGACCTTCTCCACCAGGTTCGGCAGCAGCTCGCGCACCTTGCCGGCGCCCATACGCGTGATGAAGGTCAGCCGGCCGGGCTCGCGGTCCGGGTCCAGCCGGTCGATCAGCGCCAGCGCCTCCTCGGGCGTGGTCGTCGGGCCGAGCTTCACACCGAGTGGGTTGCGGATCTTCGAGGCGAACTCGATGTGCGCGTGGTCGAGCTGACGGGTGCGCTCACCGATCCAGACCATGTGGCCGGACACGTCGTACAGCCGGCCGGTGCGGGAGTCCACGCGGGTCAGCGCCGACTCGTAGTCGAGCAGGAGCGCCTCGTGCGAGGCGTAGAACTCGACGGTCTTGAACTCCTCGGGGTCCGCGCCGCAGGCGTGCATGAAGTTCAGCGCGCCGTCGATCTCCCGGGCCAGGGCCTCGTAGCGCTGCCCGGACGGCGAGGACTTCACGAAGTCCTGGTTCCAGGCGTGCACCTGACGCAGGTCGGCGTAGCCGCCGGTGGTGAAGGCCCGGACGAGGTTCAGCGTCGCGGCGGACGCGTTGTACAGGCGCTTGAGCCGCTCCGGGTCCGGCACGCGGGCCGCCTCGGTGAACTCGAAGCCGTTGACCGAGTCGCCGCGGTAGGTCGGGAGGGTCACCCCGCCCCGGGTCTCCGTCGGCTTCGAACGCGGCTTGCTGTACTGACCGGCGATCCGGCCCACCTTCACGACCGGCACGGACGCGGCGTAGGTGAGGACGGCGCCCATCTGCAGCAGCGTCTTCAGCTTGTTGCGGATCTGGTCGGCCCCGATCTGGTCGAAGGCCTCCGCGCAATCGCCGCCCTGCAGCAGGAACGCCTCACCCCGGGCCACGGCCCCCAGGCGGTCGCGCAGCTGGTCGCACTCGCCTGCGAAGACGAGCGGCGGATACGACTCGAGGTCCGCGATCACTTCGCGCAGAGCCTCGGGGTCGGGGTACTCAGGCTGCTGCGCCGCGGGCAGTGAGCGCCAGGTCTGGCGCCCGGCGTGGGTTTCAGCGTTCACGGTCACGCAGCCCACATTACGTGGTCGTGTCCGTTCCTTTGCGCATCGGACCAGAGGATGAGACGACCGAGTGACCTCCGCGGAGCCCCGTCCGACCCGCCCGGCACAGGCCTGCGGAGCCCGGAGGGCGGGCCCTCCCCGGCCCCGCGCGCCGGCGCCGCCCGGCGTACGGCGACGGCGCGTCCGGCCCACGCCGCCACCGCGGAGTCCACCCAGTGAGACGGCCCGCGTCCGGGGTCGTACGCTCGGCCCGCACACCGAAGCCCGGACGGGAGGGGCCGCCGTCATGCCGACACCGTCGGAGGCGTTCAGGTACGTGGGACCGGACGACATCCGGGCCGCCGTGGTGCGGCCCGACGCGGCGGGCCGGGCGGTGCGGTCAGCGGACGACGTCCGGCAGTGGCTGGATGGCGCCGCCGCCGACCGCGAGGAGCCCTTCACCTACGTCGTCGACTCGACCGGCACGCTCCGTCTGGCGCCGCGCCGCAGCGAGCACGTGGCGTGCGCCGGGGGCGGGCCCGTGCTGGCCGCCGGGGAGATCACGTTCGCCGCGCGGGAGGACGGCGGGTGGGAGGTGACCGAGGTCGGCAACCAGTCGACCGGCTACTGCCCCGACGCCGAGGCGTCCTGGCCCGCGCTGGCGGAAGCCCTCGACCGGGCGGGGCTCACCCGCCCCGGCTGGTTCACGCAGGCGGTCGTCTTCCGGCATTGCCCGCGGTGCGGCGAGCGCAACCTCGTCAAGGACGACGACTTCACATGCGCCCTGTGCGACGCGCCGCTTCCACGGCGGCGCGGCCGCTGAGGACGAGCGCCTGGCCCAGGCAGCCCAGCGCCGCCGTGCACAGGAGCGTGCGCACCAGGTTCCAGCGGACCCAGGCCGCCTCGAACCGCTCGCGCACGGCGGCGGGATCGGCGAGGCTCCCGGGGTCGCCCGCCGCGTCCAGCCGGTCGTTCAACGGGATGTTGACGCCGAAGGTGACGACGAGCACCGCCAGGTAGAGCACGGTCGCGGCGATCACCCACGGGAGCGGACCGCGGCCTGCGTCGCGCAGGCAGAGCGCCACCGCGGCGGCGCACAGCAGCAGCGAACCGCCGAAGACCAGCAGGAACCAGCCGATCGATGGCGATGTTGATGCGCTGCATCGCGTCGACGAGCGTACGGTCGGCCGCCTTGGCCAGACCCGGCATGACGGCGACGGAGAACGCGAAGAAGAGCCCGGCCATGAGGCCGACGGCGACGGTGGCCGCGACGAGGACGGCGTCTCGGGAAGTCATGCGACCAGTGAAGCCGCGCCTGGTGAGACGGAACATGGCCCGGACGCTCCGTCCCATACGCGCGCGTCCACACGGAGAGCGCGGAAAACCGCGTGCGGAACCGGACGGGGCCGGGATACCGTGCGGCCCATGGGTTGCACCTACTACATCAGGCTGCGCCGGGCATAGCCGCGGCGCTCTTCGCCGCGGCATCGGGTCCATCGTCGGAACCTCTTATGTCGCGGAGTGCACACCCATGCCTCACCACCGGTCCATGGTGGGCGGCCGGCACGAGCTCGGCCAGAACTTCCTCACCGACCGCACCGTCATCGCCTCCATCGAGGCCCTCGTCGCCGCCACCAGCGGACCCATCGTCGAGATCGGCCCCGGCGACGGCGCCTTGACCCTCCCCCTCAGCCGCACCGGCCGCCCCCTGACGGCCGTGGAGATCGACCCGGGGCGCGCACAGCGCCTGCAGCGGCGGCTCCCGCGCGGCGCGCACGTCGTCACCACCGACGTCCTGCGCTACCGCTTCCCGCGCGAACCACACGTGATCGTCGGCAACCTGCCCTTCCACCTGACGACCACCATCATGCGGCGCGTCCTGGCCGCCGACCGGTGGGAGTGCGCGGTGCTGCTCGTCCAGTGGGAGGTCGCCCGCCGCCGCGCGGGCGTCGGCGGCGCCAGCATGCTCACCGCCTCCTGGTGGCCCTGGTACGACTTCACCCTCCACTCCCGCGTCCCCGCCCGCGCCTTCCGCCCGGCACCCTCCGTCGACGGCGGACTGCTGACCATGACCCGGCGCCCGCAGCCGCTCGTCACCGGCGACCGCCGCGCCTACCAGGCCTTCGTCCAGCGGGTGTTCACCGGCCCGGGCCGCGGCCTGCGCGAAGTCCTCGCCCGCACCGGCCACTTCGACCGCACGGCGCTGCGCGACTGGCTGCGTGCCGAACGCGTCCCCCCGCACGCCCTCCCCAAGGACCTCACGGCGAGGCAGTGGGCGTCCCTGTGGCGGCTGGTGAGGTGAGGGGCGGCGGCTACAGCCGCTCGATCTCCGCGAGGTCGATGTCCACGGCGAACGGCACGGACACCTTGAGGCGTTCGTGGTGGATGCCGGTGGCGACGTAGGTGCCGGTGGCCGGCTCCCGTTCGAAGACGTAGACGACGGGGAGCCGGCCCTCGCCCTTCTCGACCCGCCAGAAGTGCGGGATGCCCGCCTCGGCGTACAGTTGCGGCTTGCGCTTGCGGTCCCGCTCCTCGGAGTCGGGTGAGACCACCTCGACGACGAGCACGGCGTCGGCCGCCTGGTACCCCGTCTCGTCCGCGCCGTCGCTCGCGGCCTCGGCACGCACCAGCACCAGATCCGGCTCGGGCCGGTTGCGCCGGTTCAGCACGACGCTCATCTCCCGCCGCACCCGCAGGTTCTCCGGTGCCGCCGCTCGCAAGCCCTGCTCCAGCAGATACATGGCCAGCGAATGAAAGCTCTTCTGCGGGCTCACGAACACCAGGCTCCCGTCGATCAACTCCGTGTGCGGCGGGAGGTCGGGAATGCGGTCCAGGTCGTCCGAGGTGAAGCCGCCACGCGGCGGAATCGCCCAGGCCGGCAGCGGTTCGGCGGTCATGGTTCCTCCCATGGACGGGATTCCGGACGCATCCCCGAGAGTACCGGGGCCCTACGTCCCCACGATGCCCCGAAAGCGTGAGCGGGGCCGCCGCGTCGTGGGCGGATGCGTTAGGGTGCGGAACATGTACGCGCAGCAGACGCACCTGCAGTGGTGGTGGACCGCGGATCCGGCGGCCCACTAGCAGCGCGTACGCAGAAGCAGACGCTCAGGCCGCCCGAGGGGCGGCCTTCGGTGTTTGCGCGGCCGTCCCTTCCCTCGCCGAAGACCGGAAGGAACCGCCGTGGAGAACCACGATCCCGCCGCCGCACCCCCCGCCGCCGCGCTCGTCGAACGGCTGCTGGACCCCGCGTGCCCGCCCTTCGCGCTGCTCAGGCGCAGAGCGCCCGGCCGGGACACGGACACCGTCGAAGTGCTGCTCGGCCCGGTCACGACGGCGGAGCGGCTGACCGACATCGCGCTGCCGACCGGGGCACCCGAAGGGGAGCGCCCCGCGGTGGACGCACTGGCGCTGCTGCCGTACCGGCAGATCAGGGAGCGCGGTTTCGACGTGCGCGACGACGGGACGCCGCTGGTCGTGCTGCGCCCCCGTGAGGCGTACGAGCTGCCGCTCCCCGAGCTCATGGCGGCCCTGCCCGCGCACGCGGTGCGCGTGGAGGGCGGGGCCTTCGACGTCGACGACGACACGTACGCCGGGATCGTGGAGCGCGTCATCGAGGACGAGATCGGGAGCGGCGAGGGCGCGAACTTCGTCATCCGGCGCACCTTCCGCGGCGAGGTCCCGGGGTTCGCGGCGGCCGACGCGCTCGCGCTGTTCCGCCGGCTGCTCGACGGCGAGCGCGGCGCCTACTGGACGTTCGTGGTGCGGACCCCGGAGCGGACCCTGGTCGGCGCGAGCCCCGAGGTGCACGTGCGGATGGCCGGCGGCACGGTCGTCATGAACCCCATCAGCGGCACCTACCGCTACCCCCCGCAGGGGCCGGACGCGGAGGGGCTGCTCGCCTTCCTGCGGGACGCCAAGGAGGTGGAGGAGCTGACGATGGTGGTCGACGAGGAACTGAAGATGATGTGCACCGTCGGCGACCTCGGCGGCGTCGTCGTCGGCCCGCGCCTGAAGGAGATGGCGCACCTGGCGCACACCGAGTACGAGTTGCGCGGCCGCAGCAGCATGGACGTGCGGGACGTGCTGCGCGAGACGATGTTCGCCGCGACGGTGACCGGCTCGCCGGTGCAGAACGCCTGCCGGGTGATCGAGCGCCACGAGCCGGGCGGCCGCGGCTACTACGCCGGCGCCCTCGCCCTGATCGGGCGGGACGCCGGCGGGGCACAGACCCTGGACTCGCCCATCCTGATCCGCACCGCGGACGTCGACGCCGCGGGCGGCCTGAAGGTCCCGGTGGGCGCGACCCTGGTGCGGCGCTCCGACCCGTACGCGGAGGTCGCCGAGACGCACGCGAAGGCGGCGGCCGTGCTGGCCGCGCTGGGGGTCCGGCCCGGACGGGCGCAGGGCCCGGCTGCGGACCGGCCACCGCTCGGCGACGACATCCGGGTGCGGGCCGCGCTGGACGGACGCCGCCGGAACCTGGCCCCGTTCTGGCTGCGCATGCGCACCGCGGAGCAGCCCGGCACGCTGACCGGGCACGCCCTCGTGGTGGACGGCGAGGACACCTTCACCGCGATGCTCGCGCACGTGCTGAGGTCGTCCGGGCTGCAGGTCACCGTGCGCCGCTTCGACGCCCCGGGACTGCACGAGGCCGCCCTCGCGCACCAGGGCCCGGTCGTCCTCGGTCCGGGCCCCGGCGACCCGTCCGACACCGGCGACCCCAAGATGGCCCTCCTGCGCGGCCTCGCCTCCGGACTCGTCCGCGGCCACCGGCACGGCCTGCTCGGGGTCTGCCTCGGCCACGAACTGATCGCCGCCGAACTCGGCCTCGACATCGTCCGCAAGGACGTCCCCTTCCAGGGCGCGCAGACATCCGTCGACCTGTTCGGGAAGGCGGAGACCGTGGGGTTCTACAACTCCTTCACCGCCCGCTGCGACGACGCCACGGCGGAGGAGCTCGCCATGCACCGCATCGAACTGAGCCGCGACCCCGCCACCGGCGACGTCCACGCCCTGCGCGGCCCGGGGTTCGCGGGCGTCCAGTTCCACCCCGAGTCCGTGCTCACGCTGGGCGGCACGGCGATCGTGGCGGACCTCCTGGCGGGGGTCACGGTGACGGGCTGACGCCCGCGACCCGCCGCCCCGGCAGGTCAGACCGCGGCCGCCGGAAGCTGGTGCGTCCGCGGGGTGACCGCGCGGGGCCGGCGGGGGCGGGCGGCGGGGACCGGTTCGGGCACGGGCGCGGGGACGGGCGACAGGAGCGGGCCGATGAGACCCAGGACCGCCGCCACCATGTCGGGGCCCTCGTTGAGGCCGTCCACCACGAGGTCGGCCAGCGCCCGCGAGGGGGCGACGTGGGCGACGTGGCGGTCCCGCCCGCTCTGCAGGTAGTTCAGCAGGGACAGCCGCGGGTCCTGCCGCTGGACCTCGATCTTGCGGAGGATCTTGCGGGCCAGCCGGACGTCGTCGGGGGCGTCCACGTACACCCGCCAGTCCGCCCGTTCCCGCACCGACGGCAGGGTCAGGGCGAACAGGCCCTCGACCACCACGAGGCGCACGCCGGGCCGCGTCAGCGCCGCGTCGATCGCGGCGCTGACGGCGGCCTCGTCGATGGAGCCGGGGTGGTTCCAGTCGAGGATGGCGTGCCCGCCGGCGCTGACCGTCCACACGCCCCTGAGGGGATCGTGCGCGGGCACGTAGTAGTCGTCCAGATGGACCAGTGCGATGCTCTCGGGACACTGCAGCGACAGGGCCTCGGCAAGGGTGGACTTGCCGGATGCGGTGCCGCCTGCGACCGCCAGTACACCCGTCATGCCGGGCGCTCCTCATGTGCTCAAGGGGGATAAACGAAGCGGCCGGACAAGCCGGGTGCAGGGAATGTACGGCCGCGTGATCGCCCATGGCAAGCGGGGAAAGCGCAGACGGCGCCGGGGAAACGCCGTGTTTACCCGAAGAAGACCGCCGCCTCGGTGTAGAGCCGCGGATCGACCGTCTTGAGCTGGGCCGTCGCGTCGCGCAGCGGGACGCGGACGATGTCCGTACCGCGCAGGGCGACCATCTTGCCCCAGTCCTGGTCGCGGACCGCGTCGATGGCGTGCAGGCCGAAGCGGGTGGCGAGCCAGCGGTCGAAGGCGCTGGGGGTGCCGCCGCGCTGGATGTGGCCGAGGACGGTGGTGCGGGCCTCCTTGCCCGTGCGCCTCTCGATCTCCTTGGCGAGCCACTCGCCGACGCCGGAGAGCCGGACGTGGCCGAAGGAGTCGAGCGACTGGTCCTTGAGCACCATGTCGCCGTCCTTGGGCATGGCGCCCTCGGCGACCACGACGATGGGTGCGTAGCGGATCTTGAAGCGGCTCTCCACCCAGGCGCAGACCTGGTCGACGTCGAAGCGCTGCTCGGGGATGAGGATGGCGTTGGCGCCGCCGGCGAGGCCCGAGTGGAGGGCGATCCAGCCGGCGTGGCGGCCCATCACCTCGACGACGAGGACGCGCATGTGCGACTCGGCGGTGGTGTGGAGGCGGTCGATGGCCTCGGTGGCGATGTTGACGGCGGTGTCGAAGCCGAAGGTGTAGTCGGTGGCCGCCAGGTCGTTGTCGATGGTCTTGGGCACGCCGACGCAGGGGACGCCGTACTCGTCCGACAGGGCGGTGGCGACGCCGAGGGTGTCCTCGCCGCCGATCGCGATGAGTGCGTCGACCTCGTACTTGGCGAGGTTCTCCTTGACGCGGCGCACGCCGTTCTCCGCCTTGAGCGGGTTCGTGCGGGACGATCCGAGGATCGTGCCGCCGCGCGGGAGGATGCCGCGCACGGCGGGGATGTCGAGCGGCACGGTGTCGCCCTCGAGGGGACCGTGCCAGCCGTCCCTGAAACCGGTGAACTCGTATCCGTACTCCTGGACACCCTTGCGCACGATGGCACGGATGACCGCGTTGAGCCCGGGGCAGTCTCCGCCGCCGGTCAGCACGCCAACTCGCATGATCCATCCCTTCCCGTTCGCACCATTTGCCTGCGTCCACGACGCTAGCGTGACCGGCGTCACAGGTGGGATGGGCCGTTCGGTGAAATCCCTTGATCCGCGGGGATGTTGGTCCGCCGATTTCACCCTTCCGGGCGGCGCGCGGCACTGGAGCGGGCGCGCCCCGGAGGCGGCGTCGGGGCTATTCCTCGTCCAGTCCGCGTTCGATGGCGTAGCGGACGAGTTCGACGCGGTTGTGGAGTTGGAGCTTGCCGAGGGTGTTCTGGACGTGGTTCTGGACGGTGCGGTGGGAGATGACCAGCCGTTCGGCGATCTGCTTGTAGCTGAGCCCCTTGGCGACGAGCCGCAGGACCTCGGTCTCGCGGTCGGTGAGGCGGGGCGCCTCGGGGGTGTCGGCCGCGACG
>NZ_JARAVO010000062.1:0-40391 GCF_033792805.1 Streptomyces sp. PA03-1a | reverse complement strand
ACCCGGCGCCGTCGGGGCGGCTCCGGCGGCACAGGCGGCTCCGGCAACGGTCAGGGCGGGCAGCAGGCGGCCCCGGGGGCCCCTGCCGCCCCGACGGCGCCGGGGCGTCACCGCTGTCCGTGGCGCGCGGCAGGCTCACGCCGAGCGCCGCCATCGCCGAGTTCACCGGCTGGAAGAACGTGATGCCGCCCGCCGTGCAGTCGCCGCTGCCGCCCGAGGTGATCCCGAGCGCGAAGCCCTGCGCGAACAACGGGCCGCCGCTGTCGCCGGGCTCGGCGCACACGGAGGTCTGTATGAGCCCGCTGACCGTCCCCTCGGGGTAGTTGACCGTCGCGTTCAGCCCGGTCACCTGACCGGAGTGCAGCCCCGAGGTGCTGCCGCTGCGGAAGACCTCCTGCCCCACGAACGGGTCGGCTGCGCCGGTGATCCGGACCACGCGGCCCGCGCCGACCCCGACGACGCTGCTGTGGTCCGATCCGTCGTTCTGGTACTGCACGAGCGAGAAGTCGCCGCCGGGGAAGGAGGTCGAGACGGTGGTGCCGACGGGCCTGGTCCCCTGGTTGTCGGCGAACCAGGCGGTGCCCGGCGGGCCGCAGTGACCGGCCGTCAGGATGAAGTCGGTCGTCCCGTTGGTGACGTTGAAGCCTGCGGAACAGCGGCTGCCCCGGGTCAGGATCGGTGCGGCCCCCGCGGTCCTGGTCGTGAAGTCGGCCGCGGTGCGCTCCATGCGGACCTGCCCGCCGACGCCGTCCGCGACGGACTGCAGGCGCGCCCACTCGTCGGCGGAGACCGTGCTGTCGGCCAGCACCAGGACCTCGTTGGAGACCGGATCGACCGACCAGGCGGTTCCGGGCACGCGGGGGGCCTCGCGCAGTTCGCCGGCCGCGTCCTTCAGGTCGCGCATGCTGTAGCGGACGACCTCCGCCCGGGCGCCCGCCCTGGCGACCTCGGCCGCGGTGTCCCGGTCCGTCACGGCGACCACCGGGCGGCCCTCGGCGTCCACCCAGCTCCCGCCGGTCCGGGCGTCGCCGAGGCGCGCCGCCAGGTCTCTGGCCAGGCCCGCGGCGTCCGCCGTGCCCTGCCCGCCCTGCGCGCCGTCCGGGGCGTCCAGCACCTGGCTGCCGCTCCCGGTACGCGTGCCGTCGGGGGCCGCCCCGAAGGCCTGCGACATCATCACTCCGCCGCAGACCACTCCCGCGACGGCCACGAGCCGCAGCGCGCGCTGCACCTGACGCCGTGTGCGCCTCAACGTGCCCCCTACATCCGCTTCCGTACCTGCAGGTCACCGGCATCGACTGCCGCGGGCCCGAGAGGGGACCCGGCCTTCCATACGTGCGGGGGAGCCGCAGCGCTCACCGCGTGCGGCGCCGATCCGGAACGCGCGGAGGTGCCCGGGGTGGCGAGGCGCTCTATCGTGGCCGGGTCGGCGCAGCCGACGATCCAACGAGCCATCAAGGAGCGACATGGGCGGTCAATTCGAGGCGGTCGTCGAGGTCGACCGTCCTGTGGCGGAGGTCTTCGCCTTCCTCGCCGACGGGCGCAACGACCCCAAGTTCAGCCCCCGGGTGCAGGAGATCCTGCGCACGCCCGACGCCCCGACGGCGGTCGGCACGGTGTTCACCAGCGTCGTGAAGGACGCCGGGATGAAGTCCCACCGGGAGTTCCGGATCACCGAGTTCGACCCGCCCAACCGGATCCGCTGGACCGAGCAGTCGAAGAACCTGGTCACCGCCGAGGGCGGTTACGACCTGCAGCCGGTGTCCGAGACCACCACCCGGGTGCGGATCTTCAACCACCTGGAGGGGCACGGTCTCGGGAAGCTGCTGGTGGGTCTGGCCCTGAGCGCCGCACGCAAGGACGCCCCGGCGTTCGGGCAGCGGATCAAGGCCGCCGCCGAGGCGTCCTGACCGCTCACCGACCCCCTGGCACCCTGGCACCCTGGCACGCGTCACCCGGGCCGCGCCGCCGACAGCGGACCCGGGTGGCGTCCTGGCGGGGGCTCAGTAGCGCAGCACCGCCGCGATCCGGTCGTGCTCGGCGAGGCTGTCCGGCGCCACGAAGCGGACCTCGGCGCCCTTGTCGAGCGCCGCCTCGACCAACTCGTCCACGATGTCCTCGCGGATGCCGTCCTCGAAGCCGCCCGCCTCCGGGCCGTCACCGTCCACCGGAGTGAGGTGACCGTCACTCAGGCGTACCGTGCGCTGGAAGTCCTCCTCGACCACGACGAGTTCGGCACGGCCCTCGCACACGGACTCCCACACCTCGTCCAGCCCCGCCGCGAAGGTCCTGCGGCTACGGGCGTCCACCAGCCTGCGGCCGGTCCTTTCCGTCTCCCGCTCGGCGAACTCCCTCTGCGCCGGGGCGAGTTCCTGGAGGAGCGTCTGCGCGGGGCCGTTCGCCAGGCCGCCCTTGTGCACGACGGCCACCGCGGCGTCCGCGGCGGTGCCGACCTCCTTGAGCAGGGCGACCGCGTCCGGCAGGCCCACCAGGTACAGCGGCCGGCCATCGGCGGCCAGGAGGGAGGCGAGGGCGCCGTCGACGGACCGCAGGAAGCGCCGCGTCTCCTCGTCCCGGAAGGTGCTCGGGTGGTCCCCGACCTGCTCCTGCCGCTCCGGGTCCCACTGCACGGGGTCCGGCTCCATGGGGAAGCCCTGCGCGTCCTGGGGGTGCAGCGACTGGCCGCTGCCGCTCCACAGGGTCGCCCGGTCGGCCGCCACCGTGAGCACCCAGTACGGGAGGGCCCTGGCCTTCGCGGCGACCAGGTTGCGGGTCAGGAAGCTGTCGCTGAGCACCACCCGCTCGGGGACGGCCCGGGGCAGCGTCCAGATCTGGTGGTCCCGCTCCGTGGCGTACATGACGAGCCCGTCCAGCGAGTAGCGCAGGTCCACTTCGGCGGCGGCGGCCTTCAGCTGCGTCTTGATGGCCATCCGCGAACGGCGGGACGCCTCCGGATCGTGCTCGATCCGGCGCTCGGCCTCGGCGAGCAGATTGCGCAGCCGTACGGCGTCCTGGGCGTTGTCCGGTTCGCGCCGATGCGTCGGCATGGTCAGCGACACCGCCGGATACGGCCTGGTCGCGCGCAGTGCTCGCAGGGTGCCGGCCGTCAGGGCATCGGTTTCCATGATCGCCTCCCTGAGGGGTCCGCGGTTGCTCCCCGCGGACGGGGGCAGCCCACACCCCGAGCCTCGCACACCAGGCTGGCCGCCGCCTGCCGGGGACGGCCCGGCCGCGCGGTGTTCAGGCCCCGTTGCGGTGGTGCGCGCCGAAACCGGAGTCCCAGGCCCACATGTGGGTGCAGCCGGGGCACTGCAGATGCACCACGGGCCCCTTGTTCGACAGCAAGTAGCGCCAGTGGTCGGGGCAGTTGCGGCCCGCGGCGCAGGTGGCGCACTCCCGGTGGTCCTCGCAGCGCGGGCAGGGGACCCACGCCCGGCGGCCGGGGTCGGCCGTGGGATCAATCGGAAGCAGCACCGTCGTCCTCCTCGGACCCCTCACGGGGCGGCAGCACGCCGGCCGCCACGAGCGTGCGGTACACCGCCTCCTGCTCGTCGTCGAGGCCGGAGTAGAGCAGCCGGTACGCCGCGTCCTCCTCGCGCAGCACGGCGACCGGGTCCCAGTCGTCGCCGAGGGCGGCGAGGACCTCGGCCCGGCGGCGGGTCTCGTGGTCGGCGAAGTCCAGCTCGAACGCGTGGAGGCGGTCCGGGACGTCGTCGTCGTTCATGTCGCTCGCTCCCGGGGCAATCGGGGATGAATCCACCCTGTGTAACAAAGGGTCGTGCTCGGGGGAAAGCCTTTCCGGCTCGGATGTGACGCACTCCATGCGGCTCCGCCGCTGGTCAGGGACGTACCAGCGGCGGAGCGCCAGGTGGCCCGGGAGGGTTTCCGGGCCCTGTTCAGGAGCGCCGGGCGGCCTTGCGGCGCACCGTCCCGAAGGACAGGAAGGACTTGCGGGGCGCCGTCTGCGCGGCCTTGGCGCCCTTGCGGGCCTTCGTCGTCCTACCGGACCTCCCGGGCTTCCCCGACGTCCCGGCCGTGCCGCTCCCGCGGGTCCCGAAAACCTTCGTGATCCTCGACGTCCTCGTGCCGCCCGTGGGCTTCGCCGCCGGGGCCGGGGCCTGGGCGGGGGCCGCCGGGGGGACGGCGTGCACGGCCCGGCCGAGGCGGCGCCCGAAGAGCAGGTAACCCAGCAGGGCACCGGTGGTGTTCATGATCACGTCATCGATGTCGAAGGCGCGGCCCTGCACCACCGCCCCCTGCGCCAGCTCCACGAGGATCATCACCAGGCCCGTCGTCACCACCACGCGCAGCGCCCCGCGCGCCTTCGGTGCCAGCACCGGGAGCAGCACGCCGAAGGGCATGCCCAGCAGCACGTTCCCCCCGACCTGCCGTACGGCGCCCGCGACCGTGTACCGCTCGTAGTACTGGCGCAGCGAGGCGCCCGGGTGCATGTTCGCGTGAGCGAGACCCTCAGAGGCGTACGACGGCGCCAGCGTCGCGCGGGCCAGCACCGCCCCGAACGCGACCATCGCCACGAACGCCAGCGCCATCGCCGCCCACCGGGCCAGCGAGGCCAGTGGCGACCGCCGCCCCTCTTGCCTTGTCTCCGACGAACGCCCGCGCAACGCCAACCGAGCCACGGACTTCCCCCCTCTTCTGGTCTGTTCCGGTCGTGGTCTCCCCGTGTCACAGACCGGATACCCCGAGCGCCCTCCGGGATGCCGGGTGACCGCGCTCTCCGCGGCGGGCAACGGCGTTCACCCCGGGGGCGCCGCCTGATGGGGAGGCGGCGGCGCCGAGGGCGGGCGACCACCCGCGCGGCCGGTCGCCGCCACCAGGGCCGGGGACCGGCTGATCGCCAGCACGGCCGCGTCGTCGCCGAGGCAGCCTCCCGCGTAGGCCAGCAGGTCCGTGCACAGCCGTTCCACCAGCGCCTCGGGATCACCGGCCGGCTGCCCGGCGAGCCGTCCGGTCAGCGGGTAGAACGACCCGGCCACGTCGCGCGCCTCGACGACACCGTCGGTGTACAGCAGCAGGGTGTCGCCCGGCTCGAAGGCGAACGTACGCACCGAGGGCTCCGCGCCGGCGAACTGCGTCAGCCCCAGCGGCGGCGCGGGCGCCGGCATGTCGAGCGGGGTCACGCGGCCTTCGTGGAGCCGCAGCGGCGGGGGATGACCGCAGGTGACGAGGTGGACCACCGGCTCGTCGTCCGGGATGTCGGCGACGACCGCGGTGACGAAGGACTCCGCCTCGTCCTCGGTCGGCCCGGCCTCGGCCGCGGGGTCGGTGAGGTCGGAGGAGATCGCCTGTTCCAGCCACAGGACCAGCGCCGGCAATTCCGCCTGCCGGTGCGCCACGGCACGGAAGGCGCCCAGGGTCAGCGCGGCCTCGTTCACCGCCTCCATGCCCTTGCCGCGGACGTCCCCCACGATCACCCGGGTCCCGGTGTCCGTGCGCACAGCCGCGTACAGGTCCCCTCCGATCTGTGCCTCCTCCTCCGCGGCGAGGTAGACCGAGGCGATGCGCAGCGGCCCGATGCGCCGGGGGATGGGCCGTAGCAGCACCCGCTGCGCGGTCTCCGCAACCGAGCGCAGCCGGGTCACCTGTCGCTCGTGCTTCACGCGCAGATGGGCGAAGAAGGTCGCCAGCACCGACATCAGGGCCAGGGTGGCGATCTGCGCCGAGTGGTTGAGGTCCAGGGGTGTCGTGCGCACCGCCGCCACGAGGACCTGCGCGACCACCGCGACGCCGCCGACGACCGCGGTCGTCCTGGCCCCCGCGAACGACGCGGTGATCGCGGGGGCGGCGACCAGGAACGGCCCCAGATGGACGTCGGGCGGTGACATGATGTCCACGACGGTGACCATCAGGATCAGCGTGAGCATGGCGGCGACCAGCAGATGCCCGGGCCGCCACGACCGCCCCCACTGTTCCAGGCGTCGTGCAACATCCATGACTCTTGGATACACCCGCGTCCGTGGCCCTGCCCGCTCGTACGCCCTCCGCCCGCTCCGCCCGCTCCGCCCCCGCCTCAGGAGCGCCACTTCTCCCGGACGAGCACCTCCGCGATCCGCCAGCCCGTCCCGGTGTGCCGCAGACCGAAGGTGTAGCGGCCGCCGCACACGAGGTTGGGGGCGGTCGGGCCCGCCCCCGCTTCGCCGAGCCGCATGGGGTTGACGTAGTCGGCGTGCGCCACCGCGGACGGCGGGTCGAGGGCGATCCGGCGGTTGACGACCAGGTGCTGGCGCACGGGGAACAGGCGCATCGTCGAGGCGAGCCAGTCGGCGATCTCGGTGGCCGGTCCGGCGATGCCGCCCGCGGACGAATAATCGGCCCGGCCGTCCGGGGCGAAGAGCGCGACGTACGCCGCCCAGTCGCCGTCGTCGACGGCCGCCGCGTAGCCGCTGATCAGCTCGTCGACGGCCAGCCGGTCCAGCAGGATCTCCCACTCCGCTCGCGTCGTCATCGCCACAGTGTTGGGCACACGGCACGAAGAGCCAAGACCCGTGCGGCGGTCGACCGGGCCGGTTGTCAGCCCGGCGACGTCACTCGGGGAGCGGGATGCGCATGCTCACCGAGCCCCGCAGGTCCAGCCACGCGGCGGACGGCCCGCGCACCACCCGCAGGATCACGGTGTCGCACCCGGGACAGCGGGCCACCAGCCCGGGGGAGTGGTCGTACACCCGCAGCGTGGCCACCGGCCCGGTACGCCCGCAGCCCACGCAGCGGCCCTCGGCAGCCGTCATGTCCACCGCGAAGATCTCCCGGAGCGGCCCGGCCAGCGCGTTGCCGTCGGTGTACGCGTCCGTGCCCTGTGCGCTCATCCCAGCCTCCCGTCGCCCCGGCCGCCCCAGCGCCACCCACCCTATGCACGCACAGCCCGCCCCGCGCGCCCATCGCGGCGGCCCGGGCCGCACGAAGCTACGGCCCGCAACCCCCCGGTCATCCACTCCTCCGCACCATGGGACGGTCTCCCGTGGCGGGTCCAGGAGGGCCTCTCCATGCTTGGCCGCGAGTGCCGGCCCATGCCGGAGAGCCTGACTGCTTGTGCCGTGGGGCGCGGCGACCTGGCGGAGTACGGCGTCGTTGCCATCGGTGGACAGCTCAGCCTCTACTCGTTCCACCGCAGTCCCCGTCTTGTGTTCCGCCTCATTCGGCACCGTGCACGAGGGTTCATGGCGAGACCGGAGCCGCCGCCTGTACCGCCGACCCCGCGCGAATGCAGATGAACAGCCCCGTGCGACTCCAACTGATTTGGAAAGCCGGGCGGGAAGCCAGAGGTCCTTCCGCAACTCGAAGTCGCCGTACGCCAGGGCCCCGAAGCCGAACGCGCGGAGCTCCACGCCGTACCGGCCCGGACCTGCCAGGTAGCCGCGGCGAGCTTCGTGCGCCAGGACGAGCCGGACGCCGCATGGGTCGCCGCCGACCGAACAAGTGCTGCCCAAGTCGCCGCAAGTTTACGGGCCCCCGATCCCTCGCCCAAGGCAGCTCCCGCCCGAAGCCGCTGCCCCGACCTCCTGCCTGGTGGCAGAGGTGCCGGGGCTCTAAGGTTCCGCCGTGAGCTACGACATCTACTTTTTGAACCGGCGCCCAGAGCAGTCGTGGGACGACGCCCTGGAGGAGCTCGAAGCGCAAAGTGAGGACGTTCTCGACGGGCCGGTGACGCCAGAGCTCATCGACGCGTGGGACCGCATCGTCCCTCAGGCTCGGGGGTTGCTTGGCGAGCTCAATCTCTTCGAGACCGATGAGGCACGAGAGCTCACGCACCACGCCACAGGCATTCAGGCATCTGTCTTCATCGACGAGGTAACGATCACGGTGCCCTACTGGCACATGGGGGACAAGGCGGAACACGTCCTCGGCATGGCGTATGCGCTAGGCGCGATCATCGAACGCGAGACCGGCATGCAAGGCTACGACCCACAGGTCGAGCTTCCGCTCTCCGAGCTTTCGGCCCCGGACGGCATTGCCGTGATGTCTACGATCACCAATGACCTTCGGGAACGCTTCGGGGGCAGTGCCGATTCCTGAGCCCCCGCGACTGGGCCGTCTTGGGGAAGAACTGGCTGGTGGATGACCTCCGGGCGGCCCGCAGGAGGTCTGCCCGGTGCCGGCCGTAGGGCTGTGAGCACATGACGGTCACAGGCGGCGGTCCGGGTCGGCTTCCAGGACCTCTCGGATTGCCCGCCTGCGGGGGAAGAGTGCGCGTGAGCCGTACCGGTGGCCGCTCAGGTTTTGGGTAATGGCGGCGAGCCACTCGGCGTCGCCGAGCTGCGCAACTCGGCCGCTGGTCGCTACCTCGTCGAGTAGCTTGCAAGCTGCGGTGATCTCCCGCCGGGGGTACCGGTAGGCATGGTGGGTGAAGTTCGCGCTCCACTCTTCATAGGGACAGCGCGCAAGCCCCCCGATGGAAGCGGGGAGCCCCACGTGCTCGGTCGGCTGGCCGAGCCAAGACAGGATCTTCGCAACCTTCCGCAGCCTCTTCGAGTGGTTGTGCCGGTGAGGCTGGACGTCGAGCACGATGTCCATCACGCGGGCCCACGGAATCTGCTGGGTCTCGACGCCCTGCACCCAGTGCGATAGACCCTCCTTCCTCAGCCTTACGTGGTCTCCAGCGGGATCACCGATCACCCACTCCCCGTCGGTGAACGCAAGAGGTCCGAGTCGATCGGGCATGTTCTGGTCCTTCGTCCCGCAGCGCCGTCCAGCGCCGCCCGAAGAATGATGCATGACGCGCTTCGCGGGCTATCTGCCGGGGCGCTGCGCGTCAGACGGGTGTCGGTTCGCAACGACGTGCCACAGCCGTGCCACACACGACGGGGCCGGATCAGGGACGGACAGCGCCCCCAGGTATCTATTTGTCTCGGCGTGCCGCATCACAGAAAGTCGAGCCGGAGCCCGTACTCATGGAAATGACCGATGGGGCTCACCGACGAGACCACGATCAGAATGCTTCGGTCGATCCAACGGAAGCCGGCCCGAACCGTGAGTCCTAATACGGAAGGCGTCCGAGCACCCTGCCGGCCACGTCCCGCGCGCCCAGATCGCGCCGTTCCTGGAGTTCCGCGACGGCAGGATCACCGCCCCAGCGCAACTGCGACTGCTACGAACGCCCGGGCGGCTGACCAGCCTTCGCCGCCCCGGAAATTGCGTGGCCCGCCCATTGCCGCACATGTCAAGGTGGAGCCACCGAAGGGGCGTAGCTCAGCCCGGCCAGAGCAGCGGACTCCAAACCCGCACGCCGCAGGTTCAAATCCTGCCGCCCCTGCAAGGCGTGACGGGGTCGCAGCCCTCGGACCTGGGAGGACCTGGCACCTGCCGCTCCAGGAATCCGGGGGTACCCTCTTCGAAGATCGTCTGCTCGCTCGATGCTCGCTCGAAGTGCAGGGCTCGCCAGGGAGTTGGTTGGGCGGCCGACAACGGGGTTACCAGGCCAACGGGCTTGGCATGTGGCCATACTTATTGCCCCAAGTCCAAGCCGGTGATCGGCTGTCTGCATGGAAGAGGTCGTCGTACTACTCCGTGCGTGGCCTTCCGCACCCGCGTTGTCCTGCGAAAATAGCCGAAACACGAGGGTGATGTTCCCTGGATGAGGCCACACCGCGGCCACACGGACTGCTTTCATCGCATCCATGGCGAGCGTGCAGGCGCGAAGGAACCGCGCAGGAGACATCATCGGCTACCGAGTGAAGTGGCGCCTCGGTGGCACACGCACAGGCGAATGGCAGTCGGAGACCTTCGCCGATGAGGCGTCGGCTCACGTGTTCGCCACAGCTGTTGAGGAGTTCGGACACGAGGCTGTGACCGCTGAGCCGCCACTTCGCGCCCGGAATCCATGTGAACTCACTGTGCTGCCGCGCTGCGACGATGACGGCGGCGTGGACGGCGAGGACATCGAGTTCCTGACGCCGACCGAAGTCGAGGGCCTGATCTCGTGCATGGAACGGCGCAGCGACCAGCTACTCGTACTCGTGAAGTACGGGAC
Source organism: Streptomyces sp. PA03-1a (assembly GCF_033792805.1). Taxonomy (NCBI): domain Bacteria; kingdom Bacillati; phylum Actinomycetota; class Actinomycetes; order Kitasatosporales; family Streptomycetaceae; genus Streptomyces; species Streptomyces sp. PA03-1a. The sequence goes on along the minus strand of NZ_JARAVO010000062.1, from coordinate 30,409 downwards.
GGGCTTGAGGTGGTCGGAGATCACCGCGCTGGCACCCATGTGCGTACAGGATGTCGACACTGATAAGCCCAAGATCCGGGTGCGCCGAGCATGGAAGCGTGATGGCGGGACGGGCTACTTTCTCGGTCCGCCGAAGACGCGACGTAGCCGGCGTACCCTCCGAGTGAGCGCGGGGGTGATGGAAGCCCTCGAGGAACTGGGTCTCAATCGCCTACAGCATGATGCGCTCTTCTTCACGGGCGATAGCGGGCAACGCCTCTCCTATGCAACCTTCTCGGGACGATGGCATCGTGCCGTTAGGCGAGCAAGGCACTCTGGCTTGTTGCCGCCGGAGAAGCACCCCACCCCTCACGATCTCCGGCATTCTCACGCAGCCGCGTTGATCTCGGCCTCGCATCCTCTAACGTACGTGCAGCGTCGTCTTGGACACGAGTCCTTTACGACGACGTCAGACACCTACGGCCACTTGCTTCCAGAGGCCGACGACGACGCCATGTCTACGATCGAAGCGACACTTAGCCCGCCCCTTTGGCGCACGGTCGGCTGCGTAGTGTCAGCTGACTGAGAACGCATTACGTTGTGCGCGATGGCCGCGCTCGCGCCCCTACGCAGTCGACGCCGACCTGGCCAAGCCGATGCTGCGCGTCGCGCCCGCCTGTAAGTAGGAGAAGGCCCGAGGCGACTACCTCGGCGGCCGAAGGCAAAGAAGCTGCGGCCCACCTTGTGGGCGTCGCCCGAGGTGTGGCGGGAGCTGTGCCAGGCGGGCCCGTACGGGCTCAGTAGCAACCAGCCGGTGTTCTTCCATAACGGGCAAGGCAAGTGGTTGCCGTACAGCACGTTTCTACGACCGCTGGATGGCTGCCGTCGCCAAGGCGCATGCCGAGGGCACTCTGCTCGACTTCAAGGTGCCGGCCTTTCACGACCTGCGGCACTCCCACGCCTCGGCGCTCATCTCCGCCGGCCACTCGCTGACGTACGTTCAGCGGCGGTTCGGGCGCGAGTCGATCCAGACGGCGTCCGACCGGTACGGACACCTGCTGCCGGAGGCCGACGACGCGGCGATGGACACGATCGACGAGTCGCTGCGCCGAGACGACGACACCGAGGAGACGACCGCGCCGGTGCCGGGCGCCCGGGGCACGGTGTACATCGCGCACCTCGGGGAGCGCCTGGTCGGGTTCTGGAAGCGGGCGCACGCGCTGGAGACCTCCGCGGCCTGGAGCGAGAACCCGGGCGGGGCGACCCGCGTCGAGACGTGGTCGGCGCAGTGGTGGTCGCGCACGGTCGGCAACGGCGTGAGGGACATCCGCAGCGAGGTGCCCGACCGGCTGTGGGTCTGGCAGCTCGGCCCGGCGGTGTACGGGTCGGACGGCACCGAGCTGGCCAGCGACCCGAACGTGCACGAGCTGCGCGGCCGGTGGGCGTGGGAGTGGGACGACCTGTACACCAGCGAGCCCGCCCGGTCGCGGGCGGAGTGGCTCGACGGCGCCGACGGCCTGACAGTGGCGGCCGCATGGGGCCTCTACGAAGCCTCCGTGCGGGCTGCCTACGCGGAGGCCCGCACGGACGCTCTGAGAATCTGCGGACTGCACCCGGGCCGCGGCGTGGCTGATGGCAGGGGCGCAGTCACCTGATGCCGCCCAAAGGTGACCACTGGCCCGCCGTTCTGCATGCCTCCCCAGGTTGCGGATCCGTCCCCTTCTCCGGCACTTTCGGCCCGCTACCCACTGGCCCGGGAGAATGCTCTCCATGAGCACCGCCACCCCCTCTCCGCCGTCCCGGATCCCGCGTCAGGGCGGGCGGTGCTGCGCCCGGATCAACAGGGTGGCCTGGACCGCGCTGTGCGGCATCTGCACCGTCCGGTACCCGTGGCTTGTACGTCTCGGCGTGCTGAGTCTCACTTCGATGTCCGGATGAGTTCTCTTTTCAGTGTCCGGCGTTCTTCTGGCTGGCATCCGTATCACGTGCTGGATTGGCTGTGCGGGGCAGAGCTACGGATGACAGCCAGTGAGAAATTGATGTGACGTCAGGTGGGAAAATACAGGACATCGAGGCGAGAATTCCAATAGTGATGGCCCACCTGACCTGGGGGTTTCTTCCGACTTAACTGGAGCACCAGCGCGGTGCGCTGGCCGGCGCGGTTGGTCAGCTGGCCGGAGACGGCCCGGCCAAGGCACGAGCCGAGACCGAACAGCGTCATAGATGCCCCCGCGGCAGTGGTGCCATGCGCGGAGGGACGTAGTAGCCCAAGGAGTCCCGCGACCGATGGTGATGGTGTAGATCCGCCGGCGGAAGTGCCGCCGCACCTGCCGGTGCGCGCACACCGCGGTGGCAAGGGTGGTCTTACCGAAGCCCCCGGCCCCGGACAGGGCGGTGGTCAGGCCCACCGCCCCGCCGGTCTCCTGGCAGACTGCCGCGACCGCTTGCCGTGTCTCGGACCGCGCCACGAACCACTCCGGTACGACCGCCCGTGGCGGCAGCGGCGGATCATTCGCTTGGCGAGCCTCTTGTTTCCAGGTCCGGGCTGCGAAGGTGACCACGGCGAGCGCGAGCAGCGTTCCGACGGCGGTCCACGGGTGGCGGTGCAGTACGTCCAGGACTCCGGGCCATCGGTCCTCGCTCGTTGCTGCGTTGGCCGCGACGCCCACCGCGGCGGCCAGCACCAGGTCCATGGCGGAGGCCGCCGTCATGGCGAGCGATGGGGGAGCTGGCAAGTCGCCGTGATTCCGCGTTGTCCAACGTGGTGCCCTCCGTACGGGCACGCGGTGGGCACAGGGGTGCGGCGGTGCGGGTCAGGGGTGTGGAGTGACGCGATGGGCGACGAGGGCGGCGAGGTCGTCGTCGCGGGTGCCGTGACCGTAGGTGAGCAGGTCCTGGTGGAGGTGGTCGAGGAGTTGGCGGGGCGGGGCGAGGGCCCATCGGGGAACGCGCTGGGCGAGGGGGTAGAAGGTCCCGGTCCGGTCGCGGGTCTCGCTGACGCCGTCGGTGTAGAGCAGCAGGCGGTCGCCGGGGGTGAAGGGGATGGTGTCGACCTGGTAGTGGTCGCCGACGAGGTCCGCCATGTTGATGGGGGGTGACGGCGCGCTGGGTTCCACCTCGCGTACTTCGCCGCCGTGCAACAGTAGTGGCGGAGGGTGGCCGCAGTTGAGCACGCGCGCGATCGGTTCCCCGGCGGGGATCTCCACGAGCGCGATGGTGGCGAAGCGCTCCAGCGCGTCGTCGGGGACCTCTCGGGAGTAATGGCTCATGACGGTCTCCATGTGTCCTGCCAGGGATGGCAGGTCGGGCGCGCTCATCCTCAGTACCCGGAACGTGCTGAGGATGACCGAGGCGACCTCGACGGCTGGAAGTCCCTTGCCGCGGACGTCGCCGATGATCAACCGCACCCCGTGCGGGGTCTGCATCGCCTCGTAGAAGTCGCCGCCGATGCAGGCCTGTGCGGCGGCGGCCCGGTAGAGGACCTCGACGTCGATGTCTTTGAGGCGCTGCGGGAGTGGGCGCAGCAGCACCCGCTGCGCGGTCTCCGCCACGGTGCGGACCTCGGCGAGGGTGCGCTCCCGGTTCTGCCGTACCCGGCTAGCGTAGGTGGCGGCCAGGGTGACGACCATGATCGCGAGCAGGGTGAAATTGCCCGGCGCCCGGCCCAGAGTGTGATCGGCGGCGGAGATGGCGAACCCGGCCATCAGGGCGAGCAGCCCGATGCCCAGCGTGCCGGCCACGGAGAACATCGCGGCGGCCAGCGCCGGCGCCGCCCCGATCAACCGGTAGAACTGCAGGTGGGGCGTGAAGAGTGCCACCACCGAGTCCAGCACGATCACCAGCAGCGGAATCAGGAGCGCAGGCGAGAACGGCCGGCCCTCTTCCCGTACCCGCCGGGAGAGGCCCTTTCTTCTCATGTTCGACCACGGGCCATGGTTGCGCCGCGCGACGGCGTTACCGCCTTTCGAGACTGCGTCGTTCCGTGCTGGAAGTAGTGGCCCGCGTCTGTCGGTTGTGCCCGTCGGCTCGCTGGGTGCACTCGGTCGCGCCACTCGCGACGCCCGACAGAAGCGACGGCGCCAGCTGCGCCCTGCGCTCTGCCCGACCACGGGCACAGTCGACACCACGCGGGACAGTACGTTGACAAGGATCTCATTAAGGCGATTCCCGAACTGCCCGCCGAGCTTTGGATCCATCGCGCCTATCCTCCTCGCTTCACCCGGTCTGGGTCGGCCGGCACAGCGCCTTCCCCAGCGTGCGAAGGAGGCCAGGCGGCGCCCATGTCCTGACCGTACGAAACTGGGGCGATAGCTTGTTGCCAGCGCACAATCACCCATCGGAGGAGTCGTTGGCCTCTGTTGAGGCATAGTCGTCACTCTAGGTGACTGGTCAGTCATGCGCCGCACCCTCTCGGTGACGGGCAAAATGCGCAAAGATTGCTGAAGAGACTGTTTCGGTATGTGCCAGGGAGTCACGGATGGACGCCTCGGACGCACTCCTTCGAAGGGCTGACCCGGCGGCTCTACTCGGGCTGGACGGTGCCATCCTCAGCCTTAACGCCGCGATGGCCACGGCGCTCGGCAGGCTGGCAGAGCAGTCCCTGGGACGTGACTTTGGTGATCTGTGGCCCGCAAGCCAGCGCATGTCGGCCAGGAGTCTCGTGCTCCACGCCGCCAGGACGAAGACGGTCGCGATGCAGGTGATGGAGTTCCCCGGGCGAGGCGGAGCACCCGTTGTCTGCTTGATCGAGGCGCGGCAAGTGAAGGATCCCGCCGGTGACGAGCAACTGGTCTGGGTGCATGCACTGGACGCGCGAAACGACCTGGCCAGCCTGCTGATCCCGTTTCGGATGGCCACCACGGCCGCTGACCTCGGCCTGTGGATGTATTCGTCCCGTGACAACAGTATGGGATGGCTTGGTGGCGTACCCGCCCTGGCCGCGCTCTTCCCGGATCCCACTGTGTCGCTTTCCAGCGTGATCTCGGCAGTGCACGCTGACGACCGTGCGGCCTTGCGGCAGCTCCTGCGCTCAGCCCCCGCGCAGTCCCCCTGGGTGAGGTTGCGGTACCTCACTGAGCACGATGGGTGGCACCAACTGGCTGCTCAGAGCCGTCGGATTCAGTTGGGGTATGGCGGCCCGGAGCGGATCTTCGGGGTGGTCCGCGACGACACCAAGCAGGAAAAGCGCAAGAAGAAGGCGCATGCCGCACTGACTGCCGAGCGACAGCGCGCTAAGGACATCACCGACTTCTCCTCCGCCTTGATCAGCGCAGCCACGGAGCAGGAGGTGCAGCAGGTCGTCCTGACCCGGCTCGCCGCGACCTTCCGTGGTACCGGTGCCCTGCTCGCCCTCGTCGACGAAGGCCGCCTGCGCGTCTCCACCGATGCCCGAGTAGCCATGTGGGAGGTCGCAGCCCTGCACGGCTTGCCGCTGGACAAACCGAGCCCGCTGCCCGAGGCGATCCGCAGCGGCAGGCCGCAGTTCATCCGCGACCGGGAGGATTACATCCACCGCTGGCCGCATGGGGCCGGATTTCCGCGGCTCGGCCGACTCGGCTTCGACTACACCACCTCCATCACCCCCCTCAGCGAGACCGGGGATCAGCCACTCGGGGCGTGGATGGTGTTCTACGGCAGCGGACACCGCCCGTCCCCGGAGGAGCACACCCTCATGGGTACGCTCGCCGACCTGGCAGGCCAGGCGCTGAGGCGCGTCAGGTTGCAGCAGGCACGAGTCGAACTGGCCACTGCGCTGCAGCAGACCATGCTCCCCAGGCTGCCTGAGAACCTCGCGGGCTTGGAGGTGGCTGCCCGCTACCGGCCCAGCCGGGACGGGCTGGATATCGGCGGAGACTGGTATGACGTCTTCATTGTGCCCGACGGCGCCATCGCACTGGAGATCGGCGACGTCCAAGGGCACGACGTGGACGCCGCCGCCCTCATGGGGCAGGTCCGCTTGTCCATGCGTGCGATCGCCGCCCAGGAACCGGATCCGGCAACCGTGCTGAGGCGTACCAACGAGCTGTTGACCACGATGGATGCGGCACGGTTCGCCAGCTGCACCATGCTGCATCTCGACCCGTGCGACGGACAGGTCACCGGCGCCAGCGCCGGCCATGTGCCGGTGCTGTGCGCGCGTAGGGACGGCAGCCACAGCATCCACGAGTTGCCGGGTGGGCCGGTCCTGGGAGTCGTGGCCGACACCGAGTACCGCGAGGAGACCTTCACCCTGGACAAGGACAGCGCGCTGATCATGGTCACCGACGGCGTGGTCGAAGGACCGGGCCTGACCTTGGAAGCCGGACTGGAGCGGGCCGGAACACTGGCCGGCGCAGCCCTCCACGACGGACTGAACGCCGAGCAGACCGCCGACCGCATCCTCGACGCCGCGGTCGCGGTAGACCATGCCGACGACGTGGCCGTACTGGTGATCCGCCGCACATGAGGTCGCCGGCGCCCTGACACCACCCCTCTCCGGTTCGCTCCCGCAGGTGCTCTGCACCCTGGCTGCAAAGGCGGCCGGACAGGTGCACCGTGCGTTGCGCCCGCGTCCTTACACACCCTCCATTCGGACCCCCAAAGCCCAAGGCCGTGAAGTTACAGGGCTGATCATCGGCGTCAAGTTGTTGATGCTGAGGGTTGCTTTGTAGGTGCGTCGGTCGACGCGCACCTCCTCAGATGAACTCCTTCGACAGCCCCAAGGCGGCTCTGGTGCTCCCACGGCTTGCCGGCGTTGTCTTCGGCGAAGCGTCCTGGCGAGGAATCCGTGGACCTCGCCGGTGGGCTGGGAGGCGTAAATCCGGCGTGGTCGCCGAAGCGTAGATCTTCTTGCGCTCGTTGTCCGGTCTTCGCTGCAAATCGCCTGGTCAAAGGTCATGTGCGGTGCCGGTCGGCCGAGCGGAGTTGCGGTGCACCCGAAGTCCTGCTGCAAGGCAGGTTCGACGGCGCTGTCGGAGGTATGGTTCGGGGCCACCAAAACCAGACCAAAGGTGGTGTTCCGGGGCTAATGGCTTCCGTGCGGCGTGCTCGTAGCGTCGAAGTCACCGACACGATCCGGTCTTCCGGAACGGAAGGAGCGGTAGATGAACGCGACAGGCCAGGACACGCTGGCGCCCGTCGACCTCACCACCGTGGGCCCCGGGAACGGGCACCCGGTTGTCCAGCCTCCCGTGCTGGGCGGATCCGAGCACGCGGACTACTACCTGCTGGGCGACCTCCTGACGGACGAGCAGAAGGCGCTCCGCCAGAGGGTCCGGGACTTCATGGACCACGAGGTCACCCCGATCATCAACCCCTACTGGGAGCGGGCGGAATTCCCCTTCCCGCTGCTTCCCAAGCTCGCGGAACTCGGGATCGCGGGCTTCCAGATCTCCGGCTACGGCTGTCCGGGGATGAGCAATGTGACGGCCGGGCTGGTGATCCTCGAACTCGCCCGCGGTGATCTGAGCATCTCCACGTTCACCGGGGTGCACTCGGCGCTGGCGATGATGTCCATCGCGCTGCTGGGCTCGGAAGAGCAAAAGCAGCGCTTCCTGCCGCCGATGGCACGCCTGGAGAAGATCGGCGCCTTCGGGCTGACCGAGCCCGCGCACGGCACGGACGTGGTCAAGCTGGAGACGACCGCGCGCCGGGACGGCGACGGTTACGTCCTCAACGGTCACAAGCGGTGGATCGGCAACACGAGCTTCGCCGACTACGTGATCATCTGGGCGCGCGGCGAGGACGGCCACGTGGGCGGCTACGTGGCCGTCAAGGACACCCCGGGGTTCGACGTCGAGGTCATCACGGGCAAGACGGCACTGCGCTGCGTGCAGAACGCGCAGATCTCCCTCACCGACGTCCGGGTGCCCGCCGAGAATCGGCTGGCGAACGTCGACACCTTCCGCGACACCGAGAAGGTGCTCCTGGCCTCGCGCTTCTGCGTCGCCTGGGAGGCGATCGGCGCCGCCGTCGCCGGCTACGAGACCGCGCTGGCCTACGCCAAGCAGCGCAAGCAGTTCGGCACACCACTGGCCGCCTTCCAGCTCGTCCAGTACCGGCTGGCGCGGATGCTGGCGGACATCACCGACATGATGTGCATGCAGTTCCGGCTCAGCCAGCTCCTGGACGAGGGCAAGTACTCGATGCCGCGTGTGGCGCTGGCCAAGATGCACTACACCGAGCGCGCCAGGGCCATCCTGGCCGACGCACGCGACATGCTCGGCGGCAACGGCATCCTCCTCGACTACCACGTGGCCCGGCACCTGTGCGACATCGAGGCCATCAACACCTACGAGGGGACCGACACGGTGCAGGCACTGATCGTGGGCCGTGACATCACCGGCTACAACGCCGTCGTGCCCACGTCCCCGGCCCGCTGACCCGGTACACGTCACGTCCGAAGAACAGGACCAGCCATGGAGAACACGCCCCTCCTCCAAGAACTGCACGTCGTCGATCTCGCCAGCTTCATCGCCGGACCGGCCGCGGCCACCGTTCTCGGAGACTTCGGCGCCGACGTGGTCAAGGTCGAACCACCGCACACCGGGGACGCCTACCGGTCGCTCGACCGGATTCCGCCCAACCCCCATGTCGAGGGCATCAACTACCCCTGGCAGCTGGACAACCGGAACAAGCGCAGCATCGCGCTCAACTTGAAGTCGCCCGCCGCCAAGCCCGTGCCCGAACGGCTGGTGCGGTGGGCCGACGTACTGATCACCAACTTCCCACCGCCCACGCGCGAGAGGCTGGGCCTGGAGTACGACGCTCTGGCCCCCCTCAATCCCCGGCTGATCTACGCCGACGTCACCGGCTTCGGCGAGGACGGACAGGACGCGCACCTGCCGGGCTTCGACGTGACGGCGTACTGGGCGCGCAGCGGCCTGATGGATCTCACACGCCAACACGGCGTGCCGCCGGCGATGAACGTGGTCGGGTCCGGTGACCACTCAACAGCGATCACGCTCTTCGCCGGGATCATGACCGCGCTGTACCGGCGGGACAGGACCGGCCAGGGTGCGCGGGTCACGGCGTCGCTGCTCGCCGAGGGCGCCTGGGCGGCGGGCCTGTGGCTGCAGGCCGTACTGGTCGGGGGGGACCCCCCCTCGCCCGGTCGACCGGTCCGACCCGCCGAACGCGCTCGGGAACATGTACCGGACGGCCGACGACCGCTGGCTGATACTCGTCTTCGTCATCGAGGACAAGCAGGTCCCGCCGTTCCTGAAGGCCATCGGCCATCCCGAAGCGGCGGAGGACCCGCGCTACGCCGACACCCGCAGCCGCCGCGCGCACGCGTCGGAGATCGCCGCCCTGCTGGACAAGACCTTCGCGACCCGGCCGCTGGCCGAGTGGCGCGAACTGCTGGACACGGCGGGGCTCACCTACGGGGTCGTCCAGACGCGCGGCATCGTGCCGCCCGAAGGGGGCATCGTGCGCTTGCCCGACCGCATCCCCCGCAACATCGCCCTGGAACTCCTGCTCACAGGCGATCCCCTCCCCGCCGAGCGCGCCGAACGCTTCGGCCTCGTCAACCACCTCACCGAACCGGGTGAAGCACTGAAGGGGGCTCTGGAACTCGCCGCCCGCATTGCGCGCAACGCCCCGCTGGCGGTGGCAGCGGTCAAGCCGGTCGTCGACGAACGGACCGCGTTCGGCGACCAGGAGGCCTTCCACGACCAGGACCGGATCGTCGGACCGGTCCTGTCATCGCAGGACGCGCAGGAGGGCGCCCGCGCCTTCGCCGAGAAGCGACGGCCGCGCTGGCAGGGGCGCTGACTCCCGCCCTGCCGCGCACGGCGCTCATGGCCCGCGCCCACAGGCACAGCCCCTGTTCACACCGTACGAAGCCGGTGACCCATGATGACCGAGCAATCCACTGTCCGAAGCGTGACCTACGATCTGCTGCGGACCCTCCGACTCACCACGGTCTTCGGTAACCCCGGATCCACCGAGGAGCCGTTCCTCCAGGAATTTCCCGAGGACTTCACCTACGTCCTGGCGTTGCAAGAGGCATCCGTCGTCCCGATGGCCGATGCGTTCGCACAGGTCACCCGGCGCCCGGCACTGGTCAACGTGCATTCCTCGGCCGGCCTCGGCAATGCTGTGGGGAACCTGGTGGCGGCGTTCCACGGGAACACGCCCTTGATCGTCACCTCGGGGCAGCAGCATCGGGAACTGATGATCGGGGACCCGTATCTGGGCAATCGCGATGCCACCACTCTGCCGAAACCCTGGGTGAAGTGGTCATACGAACCCGCGCGCGCCGAGGATGTACCCGAGGCTTTCATGCGGGCCTACGCGATGGCGCTGCAGCCTCCGGCGGGTCCGGTCTACCTCTCGATTCCCATGGACGACTGGAAGCAGCCGCTGTCCGGCTTCGCCCGCGTGCGGACGGTGAGCGACCGGGTGGCCCCCGACACCCAGCGACTGCGCGGCTTCGCCGACCGGATGTCCGCCAGCCGACGCCCCGCGCTGGTCTTCGGGCCGGAGGTGGACCGCGGCGGCGGATGGGATGCGGCCGTCGCTTTGGCGGAGAAGCTGCGTGCGGCCGTCTACGGGGCGCCGCTGCTCGATCGCGCCTCCTTCCCGGAGGACCATCCCCTCTTCGCCGGTCCGCTCGGGATGTCGGTCAAGGCCATCAGCGGCCGGTTGGACGGGCACGACCTGGTGGTCGTGATCGGGGCGGAGGTCTTCCGCTACTACCCTTACGTCCCCGGCGACCACCTCCCGGTGGGCACGGAACTGCTGCAGATCACTGCCGACCCCTCGGCCGCCGGGGCGGCACGGGTGGGCGACAGTCTCCTGGGCGACCCCGCAACGGCGATCGAGCTGCTGCAGGACATGGTCGCGGACGGATCCGCACGGTCCACGCCGGAACCGATGCCGCGGCCCCGGTACCTTCCGCAGGTGCCGAACAGTCCCCTCACCCCGCCGGAGGTGTATGCCGCCCTCAGCCGAGTCAGGCCTCCGGACGCGGTCATCGTCAACGAAACCACCTCCACCATGGCCCAGCAGGTCGAGTGGCTTCCCACAGTCAGGACCGGATCGTTCTTTGCCACGGCCAGCGGGGGCATCGGCTGGGGCGTCCCGGCAGCGGTGGGGATCGCGCTGGGCGACCGGGACAGGGGTGTCGACCGGCCGGTCGTCGGCCTGATCGGCGACGGCTCGTTCCAGTACTCCGTACAGGCCATCTGGACGGCGGCCCAGCACAGGCTGCCCATCGTCTACGTGGTCATGCGCAACCAGGAGTACTCGATCCTGAAGTCGTTCGCGGTACTGGAGGGGACGCCCGGCGTTCCGGGACTCGACCTGCCGGGGCTCGGCATCACCTCCGTGGCCCGAGGGTTCGGTTGCCGCGCGGTCGACGTGGACACCACCGAGGACCTGGAACGCGAATTCAAGGCCGCGCTGTCCGCCGCCACCACCACCGTCATCGTGGTCCCCACGCGACCCCAGAAGGCGATGCTGTGACCCCCCGTCCTGAAATCCGCCGTGTCGCACCTCACGGGCACCGATCCGGCGTGTCATGCGGGGATGGTGCGAAGAAGCGTCGAGCCGAGGTACTGGACCGCGAGCAACGCGACCTCCAGATCGGTATGCCCTTGCTGGACAGAGTGTCCCAGCGTCTCCTCAGCTTTCCGGATGCGGTACTGGACGGTATTCTTGTGCAGAATTTGGGCGCTGGCGGTCGCGGTGTAACTGCAACCGTTGTTCAGGAAGATCTGCACGGTCTCCCGCAGCCGTGCGCAGCTCTCGTTGTCGGTGGCCAACGGACCCAGGACGCTCTGCACCCAGGTGCGCAAGTCCTGGATGTTCCCGGCCATCAGGGCGATCGGAGCGACTTGGGAGTACTCGGTGAACCGCGGTGCCGGGTCGGCCATGGCCGCCAGCTCCTGAGTGCGCAGTGCCTGCCGGTGCGTACAGCGAAATCCATCGATTCCGAATCCCATGCCACCAAAACCCAAGTGCACGGAATGATCACCGAGCTCGGCGATATTCGACAGCCGATCCCAGGGAACGTCGACACGCGAGCCGAACGGCAGCCAGACCCACGAAAGAATCTCGTCGCGGGGAACGAAAAGCGGCCTGGCAGGGCATTGGAACTCCTTGGCGATCACATGCGCCATCCGGTCGAGCCGGGACAATCCATTTCCCTCACCGGTCAGCGGAGGCAGCCAAGCCACCATTCCGAGGTGATGCTGCCGGAGTCGGTAACCAAGTGCCGATTCCGCCCAGTCGAGGTCGACATCCTGCTCGGCCAGGATGTCCCGCACCCGCGCGGCGCGCACGGCGGTCTGGCTTAGCAACCAGTGCTCCCGTTCGAACTGGTACACGTCGATGACGTGCTCGGTCACCCGGTCGATGTAGCCGAAACTCACCTGCAGCATGTGCCGATTGGTGGCGGCCCACAGATCCCTTTCGGCGCCCTGCCGGTCAAGTTCATCGAGGCACCACTGCATGAACCGCCAATGGCCGATCCTGTAGGCCCGAACCAGCGCGCTGACGGAGACATTCCGCTGCGCGAGTCTCCTGGCGTACTCCGAGGCGGCCACGGGCCCCTCGACGTTGTCCAGCGGAATGTCGTTCTCGAAAATGTGCAGCAAGGTGGCGACGTTTTCCGTGACGCTCGCCTGGAGAATTTTGACGACGGTCTCGTCGCCCCTGAGATCCGGGATCTCGGCAATCAGAATCTGCCTTATGTCGTGGCTTACCGCCGACAGGTGTGACCCTACGTTCTCCGCGACAACGGACAGTTGCTTTGCGGTGCCGGGATATTCCGCAACCATGGTTCGATTCTACAGCGGCCTCATGATCTTCTTGCTCTTCTGCCGGTGATGGACAGCGATGCCCCCGGCCGCACACCGACGCAGTCCGCCCGCGTGGATTGGTTCAACGGCACCAAATTTCGCGCGAAGGTCGTATTACGCGCCCAGTGGCTGCCGTGCCTCCCACCCCTAGCGTCGTCCTTTGGCGGGATCGCCCCGAATCCGTTCTGCGGCGGTCGGCGCACGCCAGCCCATGCTTCGAGACCAGAACCATCCGAGGAGATGGTCCTCAGTGACCGACACCTACCGAGGCAGCCTCAGCACGCAGCAGTACACCACGCTCGAGACGACCGATTCCGCAATCGCGATGGTCGACTCCGAGGGGCGGGTCGTCGCGTGGACGAGCGCCGCACAACGGCTCGTCGGCTACTCGGCCCGGGAGGTGGTGGGCCAACCCGTCTGGTTCGTGATGCCCCTGTCCCGGAGCATGTGGCAGGTACAGGCGTTCGTCGAGGAGTGCCGCGTGCGGGGCGGCTGGTCCGGCACGACGGCGGTTCGACATCGCGACGGCCGCACGCTCCAGGTGGGGGTGCGGATTTCGCTGCTGTGGGGACTGGACGGGAATGTCCATTGGCTCGTCTCCGGCACCGACATCGCCGCGCTGTCGTCATCGGCGACCACCGGATCGGTGCGCGAGTCGCTTCTCATGCGCACGCCGATCGGCGTTGTGGTCCGCGATCTGGAACTGCGCTGCACTTGGGTCAACGAGGTCATGGAACGCCTGGACGGCGTCCCGCATGGCCGGCGATTGGGATGTCGCCTTACGGATGCGCGACCTGGCTTCGAATCCGAAGCGCTCGAGGCGGTGATGCGGCAGGCGCTGAACAGCGGCATTCGCGCGGCGTACGAGTACCGGGCGTCGCCCGTGGACGACCAGTCCCGGGAGCGTGCCCTGGCGGCGTCGTTCTTCTGCCTCCACGACAGCCAAGGTCGACCGCTGGGGGTGTGCTGCTTGACCGTGGACGTCACCAGCAGCCGACGGGCGCACGAGCGTCTCGCCATCCTCAGCGAGGCCGGCACACGGATAGGCAGCACCCTGGACGTGATGGAGACTGGTCAGGAACTTGCCGCCCTCGCCGTGCCCCTCCTGGCCGACTACGCGGTCGTCGACCTCGCGGAGTGCGTCCGGCTCGGCGACGAGCCGACGGCCCGCGTCCGTTCGACGGGGGAGCGCCGCCAGACCTTCCGCCGTGCGGGCCTGGCCTCGATCCACTCGGGCACCCCGGAGTCGCCGTGGGCGCGTGGGGACTTGATCCTCGTGCCGCCGACCTCGCCCTGGATCAAGGTGCTGTCCTCGGGTAGTTCCCACCTCGAACCGGTCCTGGACACGTCTCCGGGTACCTGGGTGGACCTCGACCCCGCGCGGGCGCGGGCGATCCGTGAGCACGGGATGCACTCCATGATGCTCGTGCCCATCCTGGCGCGTCATGCCGTGCTGGGGGTGGCCTTGTTCATCCGCAGCGAGGATCCCGAGCCGTTCCAGGAGGACGACTTGCTCCTTGCGGAGGAGTTGGTCACCCGGGCCGCGCTGTCGTTGGACAACGCCCGCCAGTACACGCGCGAGCACGCCACCGCTCTCGCACTGCAGCGCAGCCTGCTGCCCCAGCGCTCGAGGAGCGGCACAGCGATCGAGGCGGCCTCGCGCTACCTGCCGGCCGATGCGGGCAACGGTGTCGGGGGCGACTGGTTCGACGTGATCCCCCTCTCCGGCGCTCGGGTGGCGCTGGTCATCGGAGACGTCGTCGGGCACGGTATCAACGCCGCGGCGACCATGGGGAGGCTCCGGACGGCCGTACGCACTCTCGCGGACATGGACCTGGCTCCCGACGAACTGCTGACCCATCTCGACGACACGGTCCGGCACCAGGCCGACGAGGATGCCGACGTCGACAACGGGGCCTGCGCCGCGGTCGGCGCCACGTGTCTCTACGCCGTGTACGACCCGGTGCTCCGGCGGTGCACGATGGCACGGGCCGGGCACCCTCCGCCCGCGGTCGTCGATCCGCAAGGCCGGGTGACGTTTCCCGACCTGCCCTCAGGGGCTCCACTCGGCATTGGATCGGTCCCCTTCGAATCGGTGGATGTGGACCTCCCCGACGGGTCCCTGCTTACCCTGTACACCGACGGCTTGGTCGAAGCCCGCGAGAGTGACATCGACACCGGGATGCGGCAGTTGGGCGCGACCCTCGCGGCCCAGCCCCAGCGGTCTCTGGAAGCGCTCTGCTCCGCGGTGATCGAGGCGCTGCCGACTCGGTCACCCTCTGACGACATCACGCTGCTGGTGGCGCGGACCCAATCGCTCACCCCCGTCCAGACCGTCTCATGGAATCTGCCCCGCGACCCCGCCGTTGTCTGCCGCGCCCGCGCACTGGTGACCCGGCAACTGACCCAGTGGGGCTTGGAAAACCTGGCCATTGACACGCAGTTGATTACCAGTGAACTCGTCACCAACGCGATCCGCCACGGCGCCGGACCCGTTTCCCTGCGTCTGATCAAACATCGGCTGCTGACTTGCGAAGTCTCGGATGCCGGCAAGTCCTTCCCGCGCCTGCGCCACACCTGCAGCAGCGACGAAGGCGGCCGCGGCATTCTCCTGGTCTCCCAGCTCTCGCACCGGTGGGGCAGCCGCTGGACAACCGGCGGCAAGGTCGTCTGGGCGGAACAGGATCTACCCGAACACGGCTGAGCGTTGATACCTGGGGCCGAGCCGAGTCCCCTGGCGAGGCTGACCACTTTCGCGACCCCGTCCCGGAATGGCGGACATGGCCGTCACGGGCGCTGGCATGACCCCTTCGGATCCTGCTAGGGGCTATGTGACTGAGGGACTGGCGCGCAGGAAAGAGGAGCTGACATGAACCTCGCAGCCCACGTGATGCGCTGCGCCCGGACCCATCCGGATCGCTCCGCACTGCGTTTGGAAGACGACACGGTTTCCTACCGCACGCTCGACCAGCGCAGCGCCCGCGTGTCCGGGCTGCTCCGCGACCGCGGCGTGAAACGCGGCGACCGAGTCGCAATCAGGCTATCCAACACCCCAGAGTTCGCGCCTACTTCGCCGTACTGCGGGCCGGCGGCATCATCGTTCCGATGAACCCCTGCTCAAGCCTCGGGAGGTCGCCTACCACCTTGGCGACTCAGAGGATCGGGTGGTGTTCGCTTGGCACGCCTGCGCCGACGAGGCGCGTGCCGGTGCTCGGCAGGCCAGGGCCGGTACGGTCGTCGTGGGCTGGTAGAATTTGGCGACCTGCTGAGCTCCATCCCAGCCCTCGAGGACGTGTCCGACCGGCACGAGGACGACACCGCAGTGGGGCCGCTGTCGCGGTCGTCGGTTTCCCCAACCCCGATCTGGGTGAGGAGGTAGCCAATCGTTCTCAAGCCGGGCGCCCACGCCACGGCCACGAGTCTGCGTGCTTACGTCACAGTCAGGTGGCCGCCTACCCGCGAAAGGTGTGGATCACGAACGCGCTGCCGGAGGGACCGACCGGCAAGGTCCTGAGGCGGAAGATCGTCCCGCCAACCGGGCCGGACAGACGATGATGCGGCAGGGAGCGGCGCCCTCTTCGTCCACAGCGCCACCATCTCCGATCTCGCCTTGACCCGGTGTTCTGCGCGTTCGCGATCGCCACCATCTGTGATCTCTGATGACGGATCCTAGGCTGGCTTTGGCGCATCGGAGGTGGCGGGAGTGCGATTGGCATTGTGCTGGGCATGCAGCACCACCAGCGTGGCGAGCCCAGCCGCCGCTCCGGCGAGCATGGCGGCGCGATCGCCGAATGCCGTGTCGGTGGCCAGCGTCCCCTTTTCCCCCTGCTGTGCGGCGGCAGGGAGAGGGGTTGTGGCGCATGGCCTCTTTCGAACTGCGAACCTGATATCCGGCTCGTATCTCCCACTATCACTCGCCAGGCAGCCTGCCGCACCTGTGACCGATACAGGCAACGTGAAGGGCCCCGGCCATCGGCCGGGGCCTTTGTCGTTAGACGCGGTCGCGTGTGCCGTCTGCAGGAGAGCGTTCGCCTCTGCGGCGGGACGGTGTACCGACCACGGGGGAGCGGGCGTGGACCAGCCGCGGCACGCCGGGGCGGGCCTCCGGGGGAGCGGTCCGGTTGAAGCGGTCGGCGCGCTCTTGCATGGCCTCTTGCACCAGGTCGTTGTACTCGCCGGCCAGGGTCTCGTAGTCGCGTTGCAGTTGTTCGCGCTGGGCTCGCTCCCTGGCGAGGGTGCCGAGGGTGTCGCCGATGTACTTGGCGAGGATGGCGACGCTTCCGGATCGGGCCGAGTGTGACTGCGTCAGCTTCGCTTCCCGCTCGGCGAGTTGCGTGAGGCGTTCCCCGTGCTCCTTGTCCAGGCGGATGCGGCGCTCGGCGAGTTCGCTGTACGCCTCGCGGGTCTGCTCGTCGCGGCGGCGGAGCCACCGCTGCATGGACCTGGTGGCAACGGCCGTGACGAAGGCGACGGGCAGCAGGACCACGCTGATGTCGTGGGCCGTGGGGGCGTCGTCGGCCACGGCGAGGCCGATCGCGGTTCCGCCCGTCAGTCCGCCGACGGCGGCGGCTGTGACGGTGGATTGTGGGAAGCGTCGCTGCATCCCGTCACCCCCTTGCTCTCGCACCCCCTTGGTTGCCCAACTCGGATTGCAGGCGTCGCGCGTGCTCGATGTTGGCGATCAGCATGCTGCGGATGCTGGGGTCGTGAATGCCCCACGCGTCAGCGGCAGTTTCGGGGGTTAGCGGTTGAATCGGTTCGGATTGTGAGCGTACATCCTGATTTGGGTATGTCGGGCTTGTTGTGGCCGAGACGACCCCCGCAGTGATCAAAAGAGTCCACACGTCGGTGTGGAGGGCGCGAGCGAGTGCTTCGAACTGGTTGGGGTGCGGCAGGGTGATGCCGTCGACCATGCGACTCACCGCGGATTGGCTCATGCCGGTTGCGGCTGCGAGCTGCTTCCGTCCGCCGGCCCCGCTGGTGAGGTCGTAGCCGGCCCTGTCGGCGAGGTCGACGATCAGTGCCCGGAAGCGCTCCACCGTCGGCTCGGATGTGTCGTCCATACTCCGCATGTCTCCAAGCTAGCGCGCATGCATGCATCAGGGGAAGGCGTGCATGCACGCATTAGCCCAGGTGATCAAGGCGTGTCGTAATTTGCCCAGGTAGTGCCAGAGGTGCGCTGGGCGCATTCACCCGAAAAATCACACTCCAATCAGCCCGTGTCTGACTTGCGTGCATGCGTGCACGCGTCCTAGCGTGTATGCATGCAAGCAATTCCATGCATGCATGCACGACAGGTGTGACAAGGAGTGAACGTGCCCGAGCTTGTTCTCCGCACGGCCTTCCTCCGCGAGAAGGCAGGGGAGGTCGGTGACAACTGCGACGCCCATATCGCCAAGCGCATCGGTGTGCGCCAGTCGACGGTCACGCGCCTGCTCACGGGCCAGACCTTCCCGAGCGTCCACACGCTGTGGGCGCTCGGGGCGGCCTACGAGGTCCCCGTCAGCGACCTGATCGCAGAGCTCCCCGCATGACCGGCCACCCGTGCGGCTGCGAGGTCGTCCGGAACTACGACTACGACGAAGCCGCCGAGAAACTCCGGTGCAAGAAGCGGTTCTTGCAGGACAACATCAGCCGCCCCCTGCACCAGAAGATCGGCGAATCGGTTTCGTTCTGCGACTGCGAACTCCGCCGGATCCAGGCGCAGTTCCGCGCCATGCCGGTGCTCGCGGCGGTCGAGCCGCAGACCACCACCCCGCCCAAGGCGCTCGCTGCCATCCGTCCCTCGGGGCCGGGAAGGAAGCGCGCCGCCTCATGAGCGCGGGGCCGTCGGACCTCGCACGTCCGGACAGCCCCGCCGACCACGAGCCCTCAACCACGAGAAGAAGAGGAACCCGTGAAACCCAATGCTAGCCCGCAGCGCAAGGCGATGACTCTTCTCGCCGGCCTCGCCTCGCCCGACCACAACCCGGCTGGAGGCGAGCACTGATGGACGTCGTCGAGACCATCAAGGCCTGCATCCTCGCCACCATGGGCTTCCTTGCCCTGGCGCTCCCCGCCGCGATCGTCCTCCAGCGGTTCCTGACCGACCGGACGCAGGCCCCGCCGCACGACGCCGTCACGTGCAAGGACTGCGCGGGGCTGCGGCACCCGTCCAACTTCGCCGCCCGCGCCGCGCTCGCCGCGATGCCCCGCCCCCGGATCGGAGGCCAGGCATGAGCCGGAGCCGCGACCTGTACCGCGCCAACCACGTGACCACTGCCGCGACCGCCCGCGGTGAGCGCGGCGTCTGGGTGCCGGTGTTCACCTACCGGGCGACGCCGACCGCGCAGCAGATCGCACGGCTCGCCAGGAGCGGCGGACTCGCGTACGGCCCGGCCGGGGAGTTCGAGGCGTACGCCGCGCTCGTCCCCACCGGCGCGGCCGTGTGGGTCCGCTACGTCGGCGGCGACGGCCCGGTCCCGCCGCCGATGCCGGAGCGGATGACGGTCCGTGTTCCCGACTACGGGCCCGGCCCTGACTACCAGGGCGTGCGGATCGTGGAGGTGTCGATCCTGCCGACCTGCTCCGTCTGCGGCGGTCCGCGCGGCTTCGACCGCATCGTGCCGGACTGCTTCCAGCGAGACGACGTCTGGCACGTCCGCGATCAGTGGGCCAACCCGTGCACGCACAAGGACATGTACGAGGACGTGCTGTCCGAGGCTCGGAGCCTGAGGCGCAGGGCCAACCCGGTCGTGCCGGTCGTCGAGACCAACGGCGGCCGGTTCGCCGAGGCCGTGGAATTCCTCGTCAAGGGCGCGACGGCGAAGCGCTTCGTTCACGCCAAGCAGGGCGCGCAGGCGCTCGACGAGGCAGGGCACACCGAGGCCGCCGGAATCGTCTGGGAACAGCTCCAGGCCTGCCGGGGACTGATGTCGGCCAACCAGGCCGCCCACCACCTCCACACCCTCGGCAGGGGTGACGGCCGATGACCGCCACGAGCGCCAAGACCGCCAAGACCGCGCGGCAGGTTCACCCGCTGGTCACCGCGATCGAGGACGTCGCCCGGAAGCGTCGTGCCGAGTCCGAGAACCCGACCCGGTTCAAGCGGATGACCCGCTACTACGCCGACGCCATCGTCCGCGGCGAGGAACAGCGGCCGCCGTCCCTCGACAGCGACGACGCGATCAGCATTGCCGCCCACATTGAGGCCCTGGCCGGCATGCGCCGCATTCAGGCCGCCCGCCACCCCGTCTCTCACCGCTGCGAGAGCTGCCGCGGTGCCCTTTACATCATGACCAGGAGGGTCCCCCTGTGAGTCGCAGCATCTACGACCTTCCCGACGGGAAGGCACGCTTCCTCGCATTGCTCGCAGACCGCACCGAGCGTCGCGACGGCTGCTTGGTGGGGACGGGCGCCAGGAGCGGGGGCTACGGCCGATTCCGAATGGACGGCGTCGTCCTGACCGCGCACAGGTCCTCGCTTGAGGTGCGCCTTGGTCGACGCCTCGCGGACGGGATGTTCGCGCTGCACTCCTGCGACAACCCGCCGTGTGCCGATCCGGAGCACCTGCGGGAGGGTTCGGTAGGCGAAAACTCGCAGGACTGCGTGGAGCGCGGCAGCCACCACTGGGCCAATAAGACGCATTGTCCGAGAGGCCATGCGTACGACGCGGCGAACACGTACATCCAGACCGACGGTGGCCGCGCCTGTCGTATCTGCCGTAACGAGCGGGTTGCCGCCTTCAAGGCGGCTCGTCGTCAGGCAGGTGCGCGATGACGAGCGCGATCGCCGCTGATGCCCCAACCGCCCGTCTCCTTCTCCCCGCCGACGCGTCCGAGGCTGAGTGGCACGCCGTGCGCCGCGCCGGGATCGGCGGCTCGGACGTCGCCGCGATCCTCGGCCTGGCCGGGAAGTACTCCAGCCCTCGGCAGGTCTTCGAGGCCAAGCACGGCCGCTCGACCTTCGACGGCAACACCGAGTACGCCGAAGTGGGCGTGGAGATCGAGTCGTTCATCGCCTACCTGTTCTCCAAGCGGTCTGGCCTGACGATCGCCGAGCCGCCGGGCACGCTCGTCCACAACGAGCACGCATGGATGCGAGCCAACGTCGACAGGTACGTCCTCGATGAGGCCGGTGCAGTCATCGCGCCCTTGGAGTGCAAAAACCGATCCGAGTACCAGATCGACGACTGGGAAGAGGGCGTGCCTGACGGCCCGGCTCTCCAGGCCCACTGGTACCTCGCGGTCGGTGGCTGGGACCACGCGTACGTGGCTGCGCTCGTCGGCGGGAACAAACTTCGCTACCACCGCATCGAGCGCGACGAGGAGATGATCGGCTACCTCGTCGACTACTGCGGCACGTGGTTCCAGAAGCACGTGGTGGAGGGCTTCCCGCCCCCGCCTGACGGCCTGGAGGCCACGACGAACCTCCTGGCCAAGCTGTGGTCGGTCAAGGCCGACGAGGTGGCCACCGTCGACCTCGCGAAGGCGAAGGAGCTGCTGGCCCGCCGGGCGGACCTCAAGGCGCAGGAGAAGGCGCTCGATGACGCCTTGCGCACGGTCGAGAACGAGATGCGCCTCCTGACCGGCAAGGCCGCGATCGCCAAGGCCGATGGCAAGCAGGCGTGGTCGTGGAAGGCCAACGGCACGTTCGCGTCGAAGAAGTTCCGCGAGGCCCACCCCGATCTGGCCGCCGAGTACACGACCGATGCGCCAGTGCTGGACACCGAGCGGCTCGCTGCCGACCACCCCGAGATCTATGCCGAGTTTCGAGCCCGCGTTCTGCGGCCGTCCACGAAGGGCCTGTGAGCCATGACGACCTCTCTCAAGGACCGGGTCCGCTCCGCGACCACGGCCAACCCCCAGCGCACCACCGCGCGGAGCCTCGTGCCGGAGGGCATCATCCCCGCGCAGCAGGCCGACGAGCCCGAGGCCGCCCAGGTGGCGATGGACTTCCTCCGCCGGTACGAGCAGCACTTCGCCGAGGCCCTGCCCGCGCACGTCGACCGCGACAACTTCTTCGCGGCCGTGCGGGCGGTCCTGCCGTCCCTGGCCCGCTGCACGCCGGCGAGCGTGCTGCAGGCGCTCCTAGCCTGCGCCCGGTTCGGACTCGTCCCCGACGGGCGCCGTGCGGCGATCGTCGCCGACGAGGGCCTGGCCGTGTTCGTGCCCATGTATCAGGGCTACAACGAGCTGATGCACCTGTCCGGGCAGGTGCAGTCGGTGCGGGTCGGCCTGATCTACGAGGGCGACGAATGGCACTTCGCGCCGTCGGCGACTCCGCCGGACGACTTCAAGCACCTGCCGCGCGTGGAGCTGCCCAAGGAGAAGCGTGGCGAGCCGATCCTCGCGTACGCGTTCTGCTGGATGACGGGCGGCGCCCGCTCGCAGGTGATCGTCCTTAGTCGGGAGGACGCCGAGCAGATCCGCGACGAGCACAGCCGCGCGTACCAGCGGGCCGAGGAGTCCGGTAAGCGGGACTCGTTCTGGCACATCAAGTTCCCCGACATGTGGGTGAAGTCGGCGATCCGCCGCCTGCCGAAATATGTGCCTATGTCGCCCGAGCTGGCGGCACTGGCCGCTGCGGACGACGCCGGGGACTCCGGCACCCCGCAGATCCTCCACGCCCCGCCGGCGCCCGGCGAGGCCGCGTGGATCGCGGCCCGACAGGACGCCGACGCGGAGGCGCCGCAGTTGCCCCTGCGCCGGGTGCGCGAGTCCCGCCCGGTCCTGGTGAAGCGGAACACGCTCCGCCGCCGCGCCATCCGAAAGGGGCGCCGCTGATGTCCTGGCACGAAGGGGTCCTTGTCGGCGTCGACTTCGAGACGACCGGCACGGACCCGGAGACGGACCGCATCGTGACTGCCTCGGTCGTCTACTGGCAGAACGGGCGGACGCTCGACTCCCGGTCGTGGCTCTCGGACGCCGGTGGCGTCGAGATCCCGGCCGGAGCCACGGCAGTGCACGGCGTTTCAACCCGGGTGGCCCGCTCTGCGGGCCGCCCGGCCGCCGAGGTCGTGGCCGAAGTGAAGGTCGCGCTTGCGGAGGCCGTGGAACGCGGTCTGCCCATCGTGGCGATGAACGCCTCCTTCGACCTGACGATGCTGGAGGCGGAGGCCGTCCGGTACGGGCAGCGGGGCCTGTTCTCGGTGTCCGTGCCGTACGTCCTGGACCCGCGGGTGCTGGACAAGCACACCGATCCGTGGCGGCCCGGCCGCCGGACCCTGACCGACCTGTGCGGGCACTACCGGGTGCCCCTGGTCGACGCGCACTCCGCGCACGCCGACGCAGAGGCCGCGTGCGCGGTGGTGTGGGAGATCGCCGCCCGGCACGGCTGGCTGACCGACCTGAGCCTGGAGTCCCTGCACGAGGACCAGGCCCGCTGGGCGAAGGACCAAGCCGTCGACCTGCGGGCTTACTTCGCCCGCACTCCCGGCCGGGAGCACCTGGCGGCGGGGGTCCGTGAGGACTGGCCGATCGTCCCGGCGTGGCCGGTGGGGATGGGTGAGCGCGTATGAGCCCCCTCGCGGCGCTCCGCGCCCGGGCTGGCCGCCTGCGGGCGGCGATGGCCGATGCCACAACGACGTTCCTCGAGGACCTGGGTGCCCTCGACGACGACTGCGACCCCGAGATGGGCGTGGTCGACGACGCCGACAGCAACGACTTTGACCAGTGCCAGCGCGAAGGACGCCGGACCCCTCACGCGATGCGTGGCGACGGGTCCCGCCGGTGCTGGAGCTGCGGACACGAGACAGCGGGTGACCAATGAGTGTTGAGACCTTCGGCCCGGAGTACGTGCAACCTGCACGGCAGGTCTGCCCCGACTGCCCCTGCTGCACCGCCGCCCTGTGCGCGCGGGGCCGGACGACGGTGTCGGCCTGTGCCGGGTCGACGCCAGCCGAGCACCGGCCGACCGTCGATGGCTGCCCGTGCTCGGCGGAGTCGACGACGGGCACCGCGGCCTGGCACGCGGCGAAGATCGCCCTGACCCGGCTGGCCATGGGGAAGGGCCTGTCCGAGGAGGCGGAGGAGCTGCTGCGCGGCCTCGCCGACGGTGAGGTGCTGGACGGCCCGCTCGGGCCGCTGCAGGAAGTCACGAAGCGGTGGCTCGTCAGGTTCGTGGACCTGAGGCTGCAGGTCACCGACCTCGGGCACGTGTACCTGTCGGGCCGCCGGCTGGGGGAGTGGAAGCGGGGCCCGGTCGTCGTCATGGACGTCGACGAGCGGGCGCGCACCGCGCAGGTCGTGGTGACCGCGTGGAAGACGGACGAGCCCGTGACCGTCCCCGTTGACCAGCTGGTGGGCGCGAGCGGCCTCCAGCCGGGCGACCTGCTCGGCAAGTTCCTGGACGCGGCCGCGAACTGTGCGGTGGAGGACGCCGACCACATCGTGCTCCTGGAGATCCGCGTGGCTCCGGCGCTCGCGTCGTGGGCCGGTCCGGCCGGTGGTGCCGAGTGAACGCCGACGACCTGGTGCTGTTCGAAGATGCCCCCGCCCCTGCGGCGGGGGCTGCCCCCTCATCAGAAGAACCGACAGAGTTTCCGCGCCGTTGCTACGGCGGATCCTCGCTCCTTCCCGAGGGCGGCCGCGAACTGGACAACGAGCGTGCTCTACGCCTCATGGCTGCCCTCTCGCCAGGTACGGCTGATGCGAAGATCTTCGTCATCCCCGGCGAGCCGGCCAGTAAGAGCCGCCCGCGGTTCGGCCGTGGTGGAAAGACCTACAAGACAGACGCGGACACCGACGCCGAAAAGCGCACCGGGTGGCACTTCCGCCGCCTGTTCAAGGGAGAAGGCCCCTGGACAGGGAACGTTGCCCTGGGCTGTGTGTTCTTTCGGCCCAACCGGCAGCGCATCGATGTCGACAACATGCTCAAGCACATTTGCGACTCGGCAAACGGCATCGCATGGGTCGACGACTCGCAGGTAACCGCCGCCTACGGCATCGCGGAGTGCGACGCCGATAACCCGCGCACCATCGTCGTGGTCGCTCGCCACCACTCCACGCTGGCGCGGGGAACAGACAACGACCGCCTATGTGCTCACTGCGGGAAGCCTTTCAACACTGACCGGCCAGCCGCCCAGAAGCACTGCTCGAAACTCTGCTCCAACAAGGCAGCGGGCCGAGACCTGTCCGAGCCGGTCGACTGCAAGGGGTGCGCCGAGCCGTTCCGGCGGAAGACAGCGACACAGGTGTTCTGCTCGTTCGTGTGCAGCCGCGCGTACTGGAAGGCGCGGCCCCGGAACCGGCGCAACAACCGGAGTAAGTGCTCCCAGTGTGACGCGCAGCTCAGCCACAACCGCGGCGGCCGGTGCCGCGCCTGCTGGAAGGCCAACCCCAACCCAGGGCAGGGGGCTGGCCGGTGACCGGCGCGGGCGGCATCACGATCGAGGAAATCGCGAAAGCCCTGGATTCGGTGCTGGTGGTGCGGCGGGCGACGGACGAGGAGATCGCCGCGGCCCTGACCGGGCCGGACGTGTCGTGTGCGTCGGTGGCCCGCCTGCTGCGCTGTCGAAAGGACCGGGTGTCGCGCATCCGCTGGGAGATCGGCCTGGCGCCCTACCCGCGCGGGCGGCGAAGGACGGCCGACTCCTGGCAGGAGGCGTACGGGGCGCGGACCGTCGCGGTTGACGGCGACCACGTGCACTGGACCGGGTCGCTCAGCGCGCGCGGGACACCCGTGGTCGGCCTGGGCAGGCGGTACCGCACCGCGTACCGGATCGGCTTCGAGATCCACCACGGGCGGGAGCCTGACGGGCCGGTGCTGCACCTGTCGACGTGCGACTACCCGGGCTGTGTGGCCGGCGCCCACCTCTCCGACACGTGGCTGCGGGCCCTGACGGCGGCGAGGCGCTGATGGCGATGGAGGGCGACACCTGGAACCGCGACGTCGACTACGTGGCCGTGCAGCGGGTCGTGAGCGGCGACTGGCCGCTGCCAGAGCTGCAGGAGAAGGAGCAGCGGGTGGCCGCACGCCTGATGTTCCAGGCCGAGGTCAGCGACAAGGAGGTTGCCCGACGGCTCGGCATCAGCGAGCGGACCGTCGCACGGTGGCGGGAGGCGGCGGCCGATGTCGTGGGTTGACGTGGTCTTCGCGTACGGGGCCGCAGTCGACTCCGTGGCCCGCACGGTCCTCGTGTGGGGGCCGCCCGTGGGCCTTGCCGTGGCCGGCGCCATGTGGTGGCGGCTGCGCCCGACGGGCCGCCGCCGCGATGTCCGGACACCCGAGACTCCTGTCCCCGGACACGGGGACAGGACGGAGGACACCGCCCCCGAGGTGCCCGAGGGCGGTGCTCTGACCTGCGCGGACACGTCTCCGGACATGTCCGTGGACGCCGGCCCGGACATGTCCGGGCTCACGGGAGGAGATCACCGCTGATGCCTCGTCCAAGCCGCTACGCACCCGACACCACCGACCGTCCGCCGCATTGGAGCGACGACGCCGAATGCCAGAACCACGAGGCCCCCGACATGTGGTTCGCGGAACGCGAGAGCGACCCGCTCGCGGTCCTGGAGGCCAAGCGGCTGTGCGGCCGCTGCTCGTGCCGCCTGCCCTGCCTCGGCCGGGCCTTGGACACCGGCGACCCCTGGGGGATCTGGGGCGGCCTGGACCCGGACGAGAGACGTGCCCTCAGCTCCAGCAGCCGGACCGCCGCATGACGCACGGAAGGAACCACCCATGCCCCAGGGGCAGCGGCACAAGCCGCCTGTCACCGGGGTCGTCCTCAACTGGAAGTCCTGGGACCACTGGTCGGACCTCCAAAAGCCCTGCCGCTACTGCGGTGGCCTCACCAACCTGCGCGACTCCAAGAGGAAGCCCGCGCACAAGGTCTGCGCGGAGGAGGCCATCGCCCGACAGATCGCCGAGCAAGCCGAGTCGTACGAGAACGAGAGAAGACGCCAGCGTGACGTACAGCAAGAACTACCGGACGCGGATCAAGGGTGACGAGCGGTCAGAGATGGCCGGGAAGATGGCCGCGCTCTACACGGCCGGGTCGTCGATCCGAGCGATCGCCGACCACTACGGCCGGTCGTACGGCTGGACGCGGGTCGTGCTGCTGGAGATGGGCGTGCAGATGCGCACCCGCAGCGGTACCCGCGCGGCCCGCAAGAAGAGCACCGCGGCGGTCGAGGGAGGGCGCGCGTGAACGCCCGCCCGTTCTGGCCGGGCTGGGTCCTCCTCGCGGTCTTCCTCGCCTTCATCGCGGCCGGGTGCATCCACGTCGACGGAGACCCGCCCCCCGCCGACTGCACGAACCTCGGCCTCGCCGGCGCGGCCGTCGCCCCCGAGGCCACCCGCGGCTCCAGCTCGTGGAAGAAGGCCGACCCGCCCCGGCAGGCCACCCGGCCGTCAGGCCTGACGTCCTCGAGCACCCCCCGCCACCGCAGAGACCTGGACGTGGACATCACGTTCGGTCCCTGCGGCTGACCCCTAGACCGGCCCCCCGGGAACCTGCCTCCCCGGGGGGCCCTCTCCCTGCCCTCACAGCCCCGGAAAGCCCTCATGACCAACAGCGCCTCACCGCTGCCCGCAAGGTACTTCCATGGCGGCATCCCTGGCCTCAGGCCCGGCGACCTGCTCACCCCGCACGAACCGAACTTCGTCGACGGCTGCCCGATCTGCACAGCGAAGGCAGCCGGCCAGCAGCCTCACGTGCCCGGCCTCGGCATCGTCGACCCGCTCACCGAACGCCCCGACCGCGTCTACCTCACCAGCGACCGCGAGTACGCCCGCTGGTATGCGTCCTTGTTCCCCCGGGGGGACCTGTACGTTGTCGAGCCCGTCGGCGACGTCGAGCCGTCCACCGAGGACCTGTTCCCGTCATGGGCAGTCGAGGCCGCCCGCGTCCGCACCGTGTACGACCGGTACGTCCAGCTCACCCGCCAACAGCGGCGAGCGCTCAACCGCCGTTGGACCGCGCTGGATTTCGCCCGGCAGGCGGCCAGCCGATGACGTCAGGACTGGCCGGGCTCGCCGGCCTTCTTGCGGCTGGTGACGGTCGGCTCGCGGAGTCGCTCGATGTCCCGGGCGCGGGCGATGCGCCGGATCGTCTCGTAGCTGACGTCAGTGGCGTCGGCGACTTCCTTGGGCTTCATGCCGTCCTGGGTGAGGGCGCGGACCACGGCGTCGGCAAAGGCCGCGGCGGCGTTGTCGCGGATGGCCTGCGCCTCCTGGTCGGCGCGGTTCTTGGCGGCGGCAGCTTCCCTCAGGCGGGTCAACGGGTCCTCCACTGGCATGCGCTGATCGTTCCACACCGCCTTGGCCACAGCTCCTTGGACACACCCTTGTGTCCATCAGCCAACAGGCAGTTGTCCAAGTGTATGTTGGCTATGCGGTGATCGCGAGTCACGACACGGTCACCGCATGTGCCCACCCTTCGGCCCGTATGACCGAGAGAGGAGTCCAGTGAGTACAGAGGGAGCTGGCTCCCACACTTCCGATCACTGCGCGCCTCATGAGTTCGGCAACAAGCTCGCCTGGCAGTGGACTCGGGTGATGCCGCCTGCCCTCAAGGGCGGCTTCCTGACGATGCTCTACGCCCTCCGGCATGTGGCCGACAGCTCCGGCAAGCTGTGCTTCAAGGACGGCAAGGCGATCCGGATTCAGGACCTGGCGAAGGCCGCCGGGTGCAGGGAGAAGGATGCGCGCCGGTACCTGGACGCTGCTGTCCTGGCCGGCCTGGTGGTAGTCCGTGGCGAACGTCGCCGTGGAGTGCCGACGCTCTATGTCCTGAACCCCCTGCGAGGCGACGAGTGGGCGCCGGACTGGGATGCGGCTGCTCATCACCTCAAGGCCACCGCGCGGACCCGGAGCACGCCGTCCCCGGATCAGGAGAGTTCAGGCCACAGCGGCCCGAACTCCAGTGAGGAGAGTTCGGGCCACAGCGGCCTGAACCAGTTCGGGCCACAGCGGCCTGAACCAGTTCGGGCCACAGCGGCCCGTATGGGTTCGGGCCACAGCGGCCCGATTGGTTCGGGCCACAGCGGCCCGAATAACCCAGGGGTAACCCAGGGGGTTACCCAAGTAGTGGTTGATGTAGGTACTCAACCTCAGGTTGTTGGGGGCTCGGACGAGCAAACCGATCAGCCTTCGACGCCCCACGAGAACGACACGCCGTACGGCCGGTGCGAGGTCTGCCGGAAGGCGCTCATCCGCCCGGGAAGCCCCCGCTGCGTCGATCACCGTGAGACCCCGATGCCGGGCCAGCGCCGAGGCGCCCGAGGCCGTCAGCGAGTCATCCAGCCGCCCTTGATGGCGCCGGTGCCCACTGGGCCCGAGCAGCCCGTCACGGATGCGCCGCTGCCCCAGTGGCAGCCCGAAGACCCGACCGCCCCGCAGCACACCTGCGGCTGCGGCCGGACGTACCGAGCCCACCAGTCGGGCCGGTGCCAGGAATGCGAGCACGCCCAACCCTTGGAGGTGAGCGCCGGATGAGCGCTCTTGAGACCCTGCCGTTCGTCCACCACCCGTCCGGGATGCGCTGCAGTGCGATCCGGTGGGCCGACGACTCCCCGCCGACGCCGATGGGTTGCCGCTGGTGCGGGCTGCCGAGGCTCGGGCACGCCATCCAGACCGGCCGGTCGGCGAAGTCCCACGAGTGGACGGCGCCGACACCGGCGCAGATCCGGCTGCGCATGGAGACCCGGCGGAAGCTGAACCGGGCGCAGCAGACGAAGCGCGTGCCGGTGCTTGCCGAGAAGCCCACCGGGTGCGACGGGATGGCCCACAACGACATCGGGTCGGAGATGCACTGCGTGAACACGGACCCCGACCACCGGGAGGACCACGACGACGGCGACGGCAACACGTGGCCGGTCCAGCCTGAGGAGCGGGAGGGGGCGGCGCGACGGCGAACCCCCTGGGAGGCGTGGCCTCCGCGCTGGCCGTGATCGTGAAGCACGGCGACATGTCCGACACCGTGCGCCGGGAGCTGGGCGACCTCCTCGCGGACATCGAGGCCGCCGAGGCGCAAGCCGGCTCGGCCGCCGTGGTCGACAACTGCCGGTGCTTCGATACGCCCGGACACGACGCGGCCTGCCACAAGTCGAGGGTGCTGCACGACGGCGTCGCGTACAGCGCCGTGCACTGGCACCTGGACAGTGGGCAGGACTGGTGGATGCCGTACGGGATCGACGACGACGGGCAGCTGACGTTCCTCGCCGACGGCGACGGATGGGCCACGCCGAAGCCGCTGGGCGAGCTGATCGCCAGGTACGGGCCGATCACGGGCACCGAGTACGGGGTCGAGATCGACCGGGGCGACCTGCCGGAGACCCAGCCGTGAAGCGCCTGGTGCTTGCCGAGGACCTGGTCCGTTACCCGCCGTCCCGGGAGGACTTCGGGCATCGGCCCCGGCGGATCGACCACGGCATGTGCGGGGCCTGCGACGCCTGCGGTGATCGCGTCGAGCGCGACGTGTGCGCCCGGTGCATGCGCCTCGTCCCCGGCACCCCCGGCCCGTGGCCGCGCGACTACGTGGATTGGCCGTGCACGTCGGCGATCGTGCTCGGCCTCATCGACCCCAGGGAGTTCGAGTGACCGACCCCGATGACCTGCTGAGGGAGGCCGTGATCCGGGCGACCGCGCTCGGCTGGCGAACCCTGTCCGTCCGCCGCCTGCAGCGCCTCGCCGCCGGCGACCGGACCGCCCTCCCACCCGACCAG